>JAZQCS010000034.1:0-38086 GCA_045546415.1 Clostridia bacterium
GAAAGACCGCAGGGCTCACTCTTTGAAGGCATAAGGAACATATCCGCACCTGCATAAAGCTTATTAGCAAGAACAGGGTCAAACAAAATGTTTGCGGACATTTTATCACTATGAACATAGGCGTTGAAATTAAACAAATCAACATATTTCTGTTCACCGGTACCAATAACAACGAACTGTACATCACGATTCATAATATCCCCCATTACATATTCAACAAGGTCGAGACCTTTATGGGAGACAAGACGGGTTATCATTGCAATAAGCGGCACATCCGGTCTTACCGGAAGACCGAGCATTTTCTGAAGAGCAGCTTTATTTTCCGCTTTGCCGGACATATCGGCCGCGCTGAAAGGCACTTCAAGGCAAGGGTCGGTTTGGGGGTCATAAATTTTTGTGTTAATGCCGTTTACAATACCCTCCATTTTGTAACCGTTTTCGTTTATTATATTCTGGAGTCCATGCGCAAAATAAGCGTGACGCAGTTCAAAAGCATAGGTTCTCGACACGGTGGTAACCTTGTCTGCAGAAACAATTGCACTTTTCATAAAATTCACGCAATTATCATATGTGAGTAAACCTCTCCAGAACTCGCTGAGACCTATAACATTTGTCATAAACTCCGGAGGCATTTTGCCCTGATATTCAATGTTATGAATGGTAAACACGGTTTTAACCTTTTCATAGCGTTCATCATCACCAAACTTGGCTTTTTTAAGCGTAGGTATAAGAGCCGTCTGCCAGTCATTACAATGAATTATATCCGGAAAATAATCAAGCTGTCGCATGGCTTCAAGAACAGCCAGGCTGAAATATGTGTATCTTTCACCGTCATCATAATCACCATAAACAGAGTCACGGTAAAAATAATACTCATTGTCAATAAAATAATGCTGAAGCTTTTTGGATTTGCTTGATGCTTTGAAAATGCCGCAATGCATAACTCTCCAGCCCACAGCAACACCAAAGCTTTTTATAAACTCAACCTTAACATCAGGGTTATCTTTAATTTTTTTGTAGTACGGCAAAAAAACTGCCACTTCAACATCTTTATTTTTCGCAAGCTCCTGAGGAAGCGCCTGGGCAACATCACCGAGACCGCCTGACTTTATAAATGGTGCGGCTTCACTTGCTGCAAATAAAATTCTCATACTGTTTCACCTTTCTTTATAATTACAGGGCAATTTTCGGCACCAATAAGCTTAGTACCTGCAGTAACCTTTACATCTTTATCAAGAATTGCATATTCAACATAAGCACCTTCTTCTACAACGGAGCCCTGCATTATAATACTGTCTTTAACCTGTGCATTTTTGCGGACTTTCACATCACGGAAAAGCACGGAATTTTCCACAACGCCTTCAAGCTTGCAGCCGTCTGCAATAATACACTCGTTTATTTCTGAGTTTTCACCGTAAAAAGTTGGGATTTCATCACGAACCTTTGTATAAACAGGAGCTTCCTTTTTGAAAATATCTTTACGGATGTTTTCATCAAGAAGTGCCATATTGTTTTTGAAATAGGCAGATATATTCTTGTTGCGCAGAACAGCACCGTCGAACTTACATACATTAACAGAAAGTGTGCCTGCGTTGAAACGTTTTTGAAGAAAATCTCTTTCAAAGTGGTAAAGCCCGGATGCCACAGATTCCTCGACCTCTTTAATAAGAACCTCTCTGTCCATAATGTACATACCCATACCAACAAGAGATTTTTCTCCTGCAGGATAGTTTACTATAACCTTGTTTACATTGTCACCGTCCATATCAAGAACAAGCATATTATCCTCTGTAAAGCTTACGGGATTTGTTGCAATAATTGTAATGTCCTTACCTGACTTGATGTGGCAATCAAGCATTTTACGGTAATCTATATTACAGATTGTAATTGTATCCGAAAGCACAACATATTCACTCTTCTGTGATTTAAGAAAATCCATAGCGGTATGAAGTGCTTCAAGCTTACCGCGGTAAACCTCCGTTGCTCTGCCTGTAGAGAATGGCGGAATAATATAAAGGCCACCGTTTTTACGGCTCAGGTCCCATTCTTCGCAGGAACCAAGATGGTCCATAAGAGACTGGTAGTTATATTTTGTAATAACACCAATGCTTGTAATATTGGAGTTTGCCATGTTAGAAAGAGTAAAATCAATCTGGCGGTATCTTCCGCCAAAAGGAAGGGAAGCTACTGTTCTTCTTGCAGTAAGCTCACCTAAAGTATCATCATAAATGTTGGAAAAAATTATACCTGACATTTTCATACTCTTTCACTCTCCTCTCTTACAACCTCACCGGGTTTGATAACGCTGTTTTTTGCAACGGTAATGCCTTTACCAATTACCGCTACTCCCCATTCAGATTTGTCAAAATATTCAGGGTTGTCACCAATTTTACAGTTAGGCTCCACAGTTACCTGTTCACCTACTATTGTATATTTTATTACCGAACCTTTTTTAATAACAGCACCGGGCATAATTACGCTGTCATAAATTTCAACATCTTCTTCAATTGTACAGCCTGTTGAGATAACAGAATGTGAAACTTTACCCTTTACTGTGCAGCCTTCTGCGACAAAAGATTTTGAAATATCAGAGCTTTTTGCAATATAGCTGGAGGGCTGAGCATAGTTTCGTGCGAAAATTTTAAAGTTTTTATCCTTCAGGTCAAATTCACCGTCAAGAATATCCATATTTGCTTCCCAAAGACTGGAAATTGTACCAACATCCTTCCAGTAGCCGTCAAATGTGTAGGCAAAAAGCTTTCTGCCGTCTGCAAGAAGTGCCGGAATAATATTTTTACCAAAATCGTTGCTTGATTCGGGGTTTGCTTCGTCGTTTATAAGATATTCACGAAGAATTTCCCATTTAAAAATGTAAACGCCCATTGAAGCGTGGTTGCTCTTGGGATTAGCCGGTTTTTCCTCAAACTCATAAATTGAACCGTCCGGGTTTGTGTTCATAATACCAAAACGGCTTGCTTCTTCAATCGGAACATCACGGACAGCAATTGTACATTCCGCATCGTTCTCAATATGATATTTAAGCATTTTGTTATAATCCATTTTATAAATATGGTCACCGGAAAGAATTATAACATTTTCAGGGTTATATTTTTCAACAAAGGGAATGTTCTGATAGATAGCATTTGCCGTTCCTTTGTACCATTCCATGCCGGAAGTGGACTGGTAAGGCGGAAGCACATGAGCACCGCCGAAATTACGG
This sequence comes from Clostridia bacterium, assembly GCA_045546415.1. Taxonomy (GTDB): domain Bacteria; phylum Bacillota; class Clostridia; order RUG12999; family RUG12999; genus RUG12999. The sequence goes on from JAZQCS010000034.1 coordinate 3,221, forward strand.
TTCAGACCCCACGGCTGACCGTTGCCGATATAGTCATTAAGCTCAAGGGGTTGATACTGTGTAAGAATACCTACTGTGTCAAATCCCGAATTTACACAGTTAGACAAAGGGAAATCAATAATGCGGTACTTACCGCCGAAAGGCACTGCAGGTTTAGCCGTTTTTTCCGTAAGAACAAGGAGCCTGCTACCCTGTCCTCCTGCCAGTAACATTGCGATACATTCTTTGCGTCTTCTCAACATAAATGATATACCCCCTATTTTTTATTTTTGAATGATGTAATATGTTGTAGAAAGCGGTGGTAATTTAATTTCAATTGATTGTGCATACCCATGCATTGCGTAGTCTTTGGATTTTACCTTTTTAAGTACGGTACCCCTGCCGCCGTATTTTTTACTGTCACTCGAAAAAACCGGCTTGTATTCCCCTTTTTCAGGGACACCTATTCTGTATTTTTCCCGGAGAACCGGGCAGAAATTACAAACAACTATAACTTCGTTTCCGGCTTTATCCCTTCTGATGAAGGAAATAACACTCTGGTCACAGTCATCGTGGGATATCCACGAAAAACCGTCCCAATCGGCATCATTTTCCCAGAAGGGCCTGTTATCCAGGTAAAAATGGTTTAGCTCTTTCGTATATCTTTGCATTTTTGCGTGCTTTTCATAATCAAGCATAAACCATTCAAGAGACTGGGCATAATTCCATTCGCAGAACTGAGCAAACTCACTTCCCATAAACAGAAGCTTTTTTCCGGGATGAGACATCATATATCCGTAAAAAGCACGGAGATTGTCAAATTTATCATCATAAAGACCCGGCATTTTCCCTATCATAGAGCATTTTCCGTGTACTACCTCATCGTGAGAAATAGGCAGTATAAAGTTTTCGGAAAAAGCATAGGTAAGAGAAAAGGTAAGGTCGTTATGTCTTCCTTTTCGGAAAAGCGGATCTGAGGACATATACCCAAGCATATCGTTCATCCAGCCCATATTCCACTTAAAGTTAAAACCAAGTCCCCCATCGTACGCGGGCTTCGTAACCATCGGAAAGGCTGTTGATTCCTCAGCAATCATAAGAACAGAAGGGTCTTTTTCAAAAGCCGCACCGTTCATGTCCTTAAGGAAATTAATTGCATCAAGGTTATAATTTCCACCGAAAACATTGGGGTGCCATTCACCTTCTTTTCTGCCGTAATCCAGATAAAGCATTGACGCAACCGCATCAACGCGGATACCGTCAATATGATATTTTTCAAGCCAGTAAACTACATTTGAAATCAGAAATGATTTCACTTCGTTACGGGCATAATTGAAAATTCTCGTGTTCCAGTCAGGATGCTCATTCATTACCGGGTCGGAGGATTCATAAAGACAGCTCCCATCAAACTCGTATAGCCCAAACTCATCCTTTGGGAAATGAGCGCCTACCCAATCAAGAATAACTCCAATGCCCTCTTTGTGAAATTTATTCACAAAATACATAAAATCCTTTGGGGTTCCATATCTTGATGTAGGTGAATAATAACCCGTAACCTGATATCCCCATGATGGGTCGTAAGGATATTCACTTACCGGCAAAAGCTCAATGTGGGTGTATCCCATTTTTTTAACATATGAAACAAGATTGTCCGCCATATCACGGTAAGAGTAAAAATTCCCGTCACCGTGCTTCATCCACGAGCCTATGTGTACCTCATAAATGTTAATGGGCTGTGACATTGGATTCTTTTTCGAGGCTTTAAATTCTTTATCCTCCCACTTAAAGCCTTCAATATCGTAAACCTTTGAGGAATTTTCAGGCCTTGTACAGCTGTGAAAAGCATAAGGGTCACTTTTAAAAACAAAACCTCCGTTTTGCTTTTCGATGTAGTATTTATATTCGTCATATATCTCTGCATTTTCAACGGTAATTTCCCATATTCCGAATTCGTTTTTTACCATGAGAGCAGCATCCGTATCCCAATTATTAAAGGAGCCTGTTAAGTGCACCGAACGGGCATTGGGCGCCCACACTCTGAAGGTAAAGCCTTTTTTTGCTTTATGACATCCCATAAACTCATAAGCATTTGTGCTTTTACCCAAATTAAACTCTTTCATATGCTCAAAAACATCTTGTTTTTTATAAGCCATTTTTGTAAATCAACCCTCCCTCATTAAAACTTTATCTACATTAGTATATAATATCCCTACATATAATTATACCGCAACAAAGTTTATTTGTCAAGGAAATATCCATAAAATACACATTCGACGGAAAAACTGAAACATTTTCAATTTTATTAAGCCTTCACTTTTTAAATTTCTTGACAATGCAACACCTTATATGTTAAAATATTATTATTAAAAAGAAAGGTATTTAAAAACAATGGAACGAAAAAGCGGTGTGCTTATGCACATTTCATCACTTTACGGTGATTACGGATGCGGTGCCTTCGGAGAAGAGGCAAAGCATTTTGTTGATTTTTTAAAGGAATGCGGATTTTCCTACTGGCAGGTGCTCCCCTTCTGCCCGGTTGACGAATGTAATTCTCCCTATAAATCACCTTCAACCTTCGGCGGAAACCCTTATTTTATAAGCCTTGATACCCTTTACAAAAAAGGGCTGATAACAGATGAAGAACTCTGTGCTCACAAACAGCAAAACCCTTACAGCTGTGAGTTTGTAAGACTTTTCCACACAAGACCCGCCCTTCTGCTTGAAGCCTCAAAAAGGGCAACCAACCGTGAAGAAATTGAAAGTTTTATTTCGGAAAATCCGGAGCTTGACAATTTCTGCACATTTATGGCTCTTAAAAGTGCCAACAATCAGGCACCCTGGACAGAATGGACAGTCCGGAACCCGGACCCCGATGTTTTGTTTATGTGGAAATTCATTCAGTTTGAATTTTTCGCAGAGTGGAAAGAAATTAAAGCCTACGCTAATTCAAACGGCATAAAAATCATTGGAGATATTCCCATTTATGTTGATTTTGACAGCAGCGATGTATGGGCAAACCGTGAAATGTTCCTTCTTGACAAGGACAATAAGCCATCCTGCGTTGCCGGTGTTCCGCCTGACTATTTCTGTGCCGACGGTCAGCTTTGGGGAAATCCCATATACAACTGGGAAATAATGAAAGCTGATGGCTTTAAATGGTGGAAAAACAGAATTAAACATATGACAACACTTTTTGACGGAGTGCGCATTGACCATTTCCGGGGCATCGAATCCTACTGGGCCGTTCCGGGGGATGCAAAAACCGCAAAGGAAGGCAAATGGGAAAAGGGTCCCGGTATGGACCTTGTAAAAGCCATAAAAGAGGCTTGCGGTGATGCTCTTATTATTGCCGAGGATTTAGGTGATATAACTCCCGATGTAATAAAGCTTCTTGAAGAGAGCAAGCTTCCCGGTATGCGTGTATTTCAGTTTGCTTTTATGGGTGATTCCTCAACTCCCCACCGTCCTCATAACTATATAAACAATTGCATTGCATACACAGGCACTCACGATAACAACACTCTTCTTGGTTATTTATGGGAGCTTTCCGATAATGACCGCCGTGAAATGCTTGAATATTGCGGATACACAAATCCTGACTGGACCGGCGGTTGTGAAGCAATTATCCGTACAATGATGCGTTCACACGCAGGACTTGTTATTATGCCGATTCAGGATTTGCTTGGCTACGGTTCGGATACACGGCTTAACATTCCCGGAAAATCCGAAGGTAACTGGCAATACCGCATAACCCGTGAACAGCTCGATTCCATTGATAAAAACCGTTTCAGAAAACTCAACGAGCTTTATTCAAGAATATAAAAAAGCTTTGGTTCAGTTTGTCCGTTCAAAGGCTTTAAACAAGAACTCCGTCCCATTTTCAGGGACGGAGTTCTTGTTTAATTTGTGTGGCAGCAAAGGAGTATAAAAAAGGTGTGCAACCATCGAAGCTGCACACCGAAAAACGCAAACCCCGATTGTTGTCACACAAATTTAAAAGAATGGGTAGTATAAACTCCTCACTCAATCAAAAAGGATTTGCATTTTTACCATTCCAAATGATTGAGCAAGCACAAAAAAGGGTACAAAATACCCGTAAAACAAAAAACTACCCCTTCTCATTCTCTTTTAAATTTATGTGACAATTATATAATACCACAACTTTCATGAAATGTCAAATTATTTTAAATAAAAAAGTACCTCATTTTCACTTTGCAGGTGATTCTGAGGTACTTTTTGTTTCTTTCTATTTCCAGTCTACAAAACCGTAGCTATCCATAATTTGAAAAAACTTTGAAAGTCTTTCATAAAGGGGTTCAGCCTTTTCGCCAAACTGCTCTTTTACAAGCTTTCCGATTTCAAAAATACTGCGCACACCGTCAGCCTGCAATACCGCAAAGCTTCCGAACTCATCAAGGTGAATATAGCTTATTTCCGGTTTAAACAAAAGCTTTTGCATAATACGGTTCATTATGCCTTTGTTTTCAACCTCAAGGGTTACTATACCCTCCTCGTTTACAGTTATTTTTTTATTAACCGAAGGGATTTTATCAATATAATTTTCTTCTCTTTTTTTCTTTTTCATAATTACTTTTTGTTTCTCTTTTTAAAAACAGAGAATTTAAGAAGGCTGAGAATTACAAGAGCAAACACTACAAGAGCAAGAACTGTAGCAACTGGCTCAGACAAACCAAGTTTTTCGGAAATATCAATACGTTCATGCCATTTCAAAATAGCAAACAGAGCAAGAACAATACCAACTATGCCCTCACCTGCAATCATACCGGAACAGAAAAGAATACCGTCGTTTATAATTTCCTTCTTTTCCTCTTCTGCTTTCTTCATCTTATCAAGAGCAAGACGAACAAGACCGCCAACCATAATGCAGGCATTAAGATGCACGGGAAGATAGATACCAATTGCAAAAGGAAGAACCGGAATTCCGATAATTTCAGCTACAATTGCAATAAATACGCCAATAAACACAAGTGTCCATGGAAGATCAGCGTTCATAACACCTTCAACAATCATTTTCATAAGTGTTGCCTGAGGTGCGCCAAGCTCAGCAGAGCCAAAGCCCCATGCACTATCAAGAAGGTAAAGTGTACCACCAATTGCAAGAGCCGCTGCAACAACACCCACAACCTCACCAATCTGCTGTTTTTTAGGTGTTGAGCCAAGCAGATAACCGGTTTTAAGGTCCTGAGAGGTATCACCGGAAATTGCCGCTACAATACAGATTATAGAGCCTATTGCAATTGCACCCTGCATACCGCCTGCACCATGAGAACCGGTAAGCTTAAGAATAAGAGTTGCAATAAGAAGAGTTGCAATAGCCATACCTGAAACAGGGTTGTTACTGCTGCCCACAAGACCAACCATTCTGGAAGAAACAGTTGCAAAGAAGAAGCCGAAAACAACAACAATTACTGCACCGATGAGTGAAACAGGAATTGCGGGAACAAGCCATATAAGAAGAGTAAGAATAACAATTGCGGAAATAACTGTTATCATACTGAGGTCTTTTTCTGTACGAAGAGTGGATTTTGAGCCGCCTGCCACCATACCTTTAACAGCATCTCTGAAGGTTGTAACAATAAGCGGAAGAGATTTTATAAGGCTTATTATACCACCGCAGGCAAGAGCACCTGCACCAATGTAGCGGATATAGTTTGACCAGATTCCGCTTGCACCGGAGGCAGCGTAAATATCACCGATTGTTTCTGTGCCGGGATACATAATAACATCCTTACCAAAAAGAACAATAAGAGGAATAATTACAAGCCAGCTGAGAACACCGCCCGAGAACATATATGATGAAATTCTCGGACCGCAGATGTAACCAACACTCATTACTGCAGGGTAAATCTGTGTGCCGATTTCACCGGCATAACCCTTTACTCTGAAAGCCACTTCACCGGGAACAGCTTTTATACCGTCAATAATAAACTTAAACAGTGCCGCGAAACCCATACCTGCAAACACAGTTGTGGCATTTGATCCGCCCTCTTCACCTGCAAGAAGAACCTCAGCACAAGCTGTGCCTTCGGGATACGGAAGAACTCCATGCTCCTTTACAATAAGTGCATTACGAAGAGGCACCATGAAAAATACACCAAGAAGACCGCCAAGGAGTGCAATAAGAGTAATTTCAACAATACCGGGTTTATCCATAACGCCTTCTTTTGCCCAAAGGAAAAGAGCCGGAAGTGTGAAAATTGCACCTGCCGCAAGAGATTCACCTGCAGAGCCTATAGTCTGCACAATGTTGCTCTCAAGAATAGAGTTTTTACGAAGAATAACTCTTATAACACCCATTGAAATAACAGCAGCAGGAATTGATGCTGAAACTGTCATACCCACACGAAGTCCCAGGTAAGCATTTGCCGCACCGAAAACAACAGCAAGTATAACACCCATTATGATAGATGTAATTGTAATTTCCGGAGTGATTTTACTTGCCGGAACATAAGGTTTAAATTCTTTATTTTCCATAATTAGATCCTTTCAAAAATCAATATCCCGTAGGCTCGCCTACAAAAATTATTTTTATTCTGCCCCTGATTCTCTGTTCATCACAGATAAGCCTTGTACGGCAGATTCTGCCCGGACTGTTGCATCCGTCATAGGAGGCATCATTTTTAACACAATGTCCTGTTTTTGCACAATAGGTATCGCAGGAAAGTCTTTTTGCGTTAAGGGGTGCTGCAATGTTTTTAACATGAAGAACCGCCTCATCAATATTTTCCACAATTTTATTGACACCCACAACCATAATAACGCTTTTAGGACCATATGCAATTGCAGAAACTCTGTTTGAATTGCCATCCACATTGTAAAGCTCACCGTTTACAGTTACCGCGTTTGTACTGCATAAATAACAATCTGCAAAATAGCTTTTGCGGTAAATATCCTCTATGTCTGCAGGGGTTAAATTTTCCGCATAGCGGTCAAGGAAATTATATTTACCGTTTCGCAGAAGCTCAATAACTCCCGTTTCAAAAAGGCTCATAGAACCGCCAACCGCAACGGTATCCCCTTCTTTCAGCAAACTTTCTGCAAGAGGAGCAACCTCAGCCTTTGTTTCCACATAAAAAGCAGACATATTGTTTTTTTCAAGTGCTTCCATAGTGCGTTTTATTCTGTCATCCATTCAAAACCCTCCTTTACCTGATTTTTCTGCATTCAAGGTAAAACCTTTTTTCAAAAGCTTCACCTATCGAGAAGGTTTTTCGTGGTAAAACGCCGTCCTTTTTAATTGCCACAAAAAGGTCCGACTTGTCCATTCCCGGCAAAATAAAACCTATAGTTCCGGGCTTCTTTGTAAGCTCAACAGTTACATCATCACCGTGAATATAATCTATTTTACCGCCTTTTTCTGTAATATATGTATCAAGGAACTTCTGCAGAGTACCCACCTCAAGAGTGTGGGAGGGCTCAGGAATGTACAAAGGTTTAATTACACCGTTTATAACAACATCAATTTTTTGTCCTTCCGCCTTTTCAAAGGTTGCCGAGGGCTCTGCCTTTTTAAATTCAGCAAGAAGGTCCTCTGCATCTGTATCAAACATCACTCTGTGAATAGGTTCAAACTCCATTGAATCATCGTGAATGTTCACAATTTCCGCAAGAGCAAATCTTGCGGGATGGTTTACCTTTTCCTCATCCGAAAGACTCTTCTTTATGTTTTCCCAGCAGGCTTTTGCCGTAGCTAACGAGTGGTTACCGTCCCCCATTGCAAAAAGCAAAGGATTTTCACCCTGACAGTCAACCAGCTTTTCAAGACCGTTGCACACCTTGTCGGTATCTTTAATAAGATATCCTTCAATATGTCCGCTTTCAAGCATAAGCTCAAAATCATAAACCTTTTCAAGGGTTGATTTATCAACCGATTCAATAATTTCCTCGTCCGGGTCATCAATAAGAATCATAATGTGGGGAAGCTCAAGAGGTGCATCCTTACGAATCTGTACACGGGGCGGAATTCTTTCAAGCACCGTTCCTTCCGTAGCGCGGATAAGTGAGGTGGAATCTGCCGAATAGTCATAGGCTTCAAGGTCAACCGCACCCACTATACCGCGACGGACTCTTCCTCCGCCAATTGTTCTTTCAACATAAACAAGAGCTTTTTTATATTCTTTAAAAATCCCTGAATCTATATAGCTGTTCATAGCTTTATTTATTTTCTCAATGCGTGGTGAGTTGTCATCACTCAGGAAAATCTCAGGAAAAACAATGTTTAGTGCCGAAGGCTTATTCCCCACAATTTCCTCAACCCTTTGCCAGTAATCGGGCTGAGACGTGTACTGGTCACAGGCAACAACACTCCAGGCAGACATATCAATGTTTCCGGGTATAAGAATATCTGCAGGCTTAAAGCCGATTTTTTCATAATTTGCCATAAATAATCTCCTTTAAAATTCAGGGATAAGCTTGCTTATTCTGTACATAATTACCGCTGTTTCAGCTCTGGTTGCAAAACCCTTGGGGTTAACCTTACCGTCACTTCCACCGATAATCTGATTAAGATACAACTCATGCATTGCATCATAAGCATAGTCACTTATTAAATCAACATCGGAAAAACCGGTTTTGAAGGTTCCGTTATCGGGTACAACAGGAAGGTATCCCATAGAATTGAGTGCTCTGTATACAAGTACACACATATCCTCACGGGTTATGGTGTTGTAAGGATTAAAGTTACCGTCCGAGCCACCTTTGGCAATTCCAAGCTCTTTTGCACTTGTAACCGCAGCCGCAAAGTACGAATCTGCAGGAACATCCGCAAAACCGTCAGTTTCTGTTCCGCCAATTTCAAGAAGTCTCATAAGAAGCACCATAAAATCGGCACGGGTTATGTTGTTTGCAGGCGAAAATGTTGTTTCTCCCGTTCCGCGGATAATGCCCTTTTGTGCAAGAGGAATTATGTAATCCTTTGCCCACTCATAGCCCGCAAGGTCAGAAAACTCAGGAGCTGCAGGCTCTTTATCTTCTTTATCTTCATCCTTAACAGAAGGGGGTGTAGTTTCCTCTCTTCCGCCATCCGATGTTTCACCGTCATCAGCATCAGAGTCATCACCCTCGTCAATTACAGGGTCGTCTCCGTCATCAACAATCGGCTTATTGTCCTCATTCTCTTCATCGTTGCCTTCATCGGTAACATCAGAGCCTTCACTATTGCCCTCAATATATACAGTTTTTTCTTCAGCCTCATATTCTTCAAAGAAGTATTCTTCAAGATTTTCTCTTATAGAGCTGATAGCGGAAAAAACTATACCGAAATTCATATCACCGGAGGTTATATTATCCTTAATTTTGAATTTAATATTTATAAGCAGCGTATCTTCAAGTGTTGACGGTTTTCTCATTGAAAGGTCAGCAACATTAACACCAATTACGGAATTATCATCTTGTTTTAAGTCAACAAAGTAGAAACTCATTGTGTGGTCCCCTTTGCCTTCAGCAGACTTAAAGTCCTCTAATTCAAGACGCTCGTTGTCAAACTTCATCCGAAATGTAACAGTAGTAACTTTTTCCCCTTTTACTGAAAGGTAAACAGGAACTGTAATTATTTCTCCGGGAAGAAGGTCGCCCTCAATTTCCCCAATGGAATAAACCGCAACCGGTTCTTCCTCAGCGCAAACAGTCATTACGCAGGAAAATGCCATAGCTAAAGTCAAAAAAACAGCTAAAATTTTTTTCATTTTATTTCCTCCTTTTAAAGCTCATTGGTAAGTCTTGCTATGTATCTTAAAACGGCAATTGAATCGGTAACCGTAACCTCTCCGTCGCCGTTAATATCGGCATCATCTGTCAAAAGCTCTGTCCCTGCTATCTGTTTAAGCACACACAAAGCATCGGTTACAGTTATTTTTCCGTCACCGTTTAAATCACCTTTTATGGTTTTTGATATAACCCTGACGGTAAATTGTTCTGCAGAAAATGCGGCAGATGTATACTCTTCCAGCTCAAGGTTATTGCAAACCACATTTGAACCAATAACATCAAACTTATATTCTCCCGGAACAGCATCCTCTTTCACTTTAAAACGCAAAGTGAAAAGCCTTGTGTTGTTGAACTCAAATGTACTGTTACCGTCAGAGGATGTAAAAACAGTTCCAACAACCGATGAGTCCGTGACCTTAACGCCCACAACTCCCAAGGATAACTTGTGGTCACCTTTATCGGTAGAGCTTTTATATTTTTGAAACTCAAATACATTCTCATCAAACTGTAAATCACACTGAACAGCGTTTATAGGTAATTTTGAAAAAGTAAGGTACACCGGCATAGAAACAATTTCGCCAGGTTTTGCATTTATTATTGCATCACCGAAAGAATAAACTGCAGCATCTCCTTCAGCACAAACAGATACACCACAGCTAATTACAATAAACATACAAACAAGCAGAAAAAATGCTTTTTTCAAAGCAACACCTCCAAACCATAAATTTACCCATTATAGTTTATACTATAATTATACAACATAAAACGATAAAAATCAAGTATCTGTGAGGTTATTTTTTAATAAACTTCAAATTGAAGCAAAGTCCTGTATGTACCAACATACAGGACTTTGCTACTATTCTTCAAGTCTTGTGAGAAGAGCAGACATTTCCCCTCTTGTTATTGAATTATGAGGTCTGAATGTCCCGTCGGCATAGCCTTTCATAATCCCTGCCTCTGTAAGTGCAGTAATTTCTTTGAACGACCACAGGTTTTTTTCTACATCTGTATATTCATTTTCACCACCGTGATAGTCAAGCTCAACAATTCTTGAAAGCAATGCTGCGGTTTCCATTCGTGAAAGTGCCTTGTCCGGGCGGAAAGTACCATCGGGATATCCCTGCATATAGCCTTTGTTTACAATTGCGTTTATATATTTTTCCGCAAAATGTCCTTTTACATCTCGGAAAATTTTATCCGTTTCCGGTTCAAGGTCGAAAATCCGTCCGAGTATTACTGCTGCTTCACCTCTTGTCAGGCTTCTTTCAGGCTGAAACTCAAAAAAATTTTTTCCCAGAATTATCCCTTCGCTGTAAAGTTTTATAATATCATCCTTTGCAAAATGATGAACTATATCGTTAAAATATACTCCCCGTATCCAAAGCTCATAGTAGTCCCAGATACTATCCTTTTCCTGACCTGCGCTCCAGTTCCCTACACCTTTTATGCCGTATTCCTCTATGAGACTCAGCTTTCTTACAAGCGAAGTTTCATCTTCATACCAAAGAGTATAGCTGCCGGGCTTTAAGCTTTGACCGTTAATTTTAAAAACAGGTGAGTTTTCATAAACATTGAAGGTTGCAACAGGGCTCTCACTTTCCTCATCAAAATACACTTTAGCATTATACATAGATATTAGTTCATCAGCACGGTTAAGAGATATTCCGCGACCTTTAAAGCCTCCGCCCCACAGCCGTCCGTAAAACGGTATGCCTATCACAATCTTTTCTTCAGGAACATATTCAAGTGCATATTCAACGGAATCCCTGACAAAATCAATACTTGCAACCGGGCCTTCATCACCGCCTTCGTAATGCTCATCATAGGACATTACCATAAGGTAGTCCGCATATTCACTTAACGCTTCATAGTCATAAGAACCCTGCCAGCCGTTTGTCCATCCGTAAGGGTTGGCGGCAACAGCTACCGAAACCTCTTTTTCTTCCGGTATATATTCCCTCAGAAGGCGCACAAAATCGGTGTATTTTTCTCTATAGGTATGGTCAACATTTTCAATATCAACATTAACACCGTCAAGCCCGTATTTTTCAATTACTTCAGCAATTTCTTCAGCAAGCTTTTCACGGTTATTAAGTGCATTGTTTCCGGTTTTTCTGTCCCAATGATTACTCAGAAACGGAACAACTCTTATTCCCTCCTTATGCATTGTGCTGACAAACGCAGGACTCAGTCCATTTAAATTCAGCCCGCCTGCGGGAGACAAATCAAAATATGACGGAGAAACCGCATCAATAACCTCTGATGATTTTTTCACATTTTCAATCTGGTCTGCAATACTTCCGAAATAAACATAACTTAAACCGTAGCTTTTATCCTCATGTGCTGAAACAAAACCACTAAACGGCACAGTTATTACAATACCGCCCGCAAAAACATATTTAACCGTTTTGATTATAAAGCTTCTGTACTTTTCAAATCGTTCACTATCTGTAATTTTTTTAAGAGATTTTCCAAAAAAATCGTCCGCAAACTCTGTCGTGAATATATCCACATATATTACAAGTGTATATGTGTTATCAAAGTTTCTTACCAGAGTGAAATTATCCATAAAAAATCTCCTTCCAAAAAAAACGGAATAATAAGCATACGCCTATTATTCCGCAGTAAAAAAAATATATTCAGTTAGGGTGCCAGAAGTTATCTGAACCTCGTTTTTTACTTTCTCTTTTTCGCCGCTACTTTGTTAAAAGCCTCCCCAATACGTCAGTATTGGGTGCGTTTTTGCCTTGTATCGGCAAAAAATAGCTTGTAAAAAATTCCGTGAACCTTAAACGGATGTGATTTCGAACAGATTTTGATGCGGAATACGAAGAAAGGCTGACGCCTTTCAAGGATGACAATTCAAAAGATGCCGAAATCCCGCCGTTTAAGGCGTGGTTCGGATATCTGCTGTCACCCTAAATTTCAGTTATAACAGCAATGCCTTCAGCTGCAGATTTAAAGGAAGCTTCCATAACCTTCATAACACGAAGTGCCTGCTCAGGTTTAATTGTAAGCTCAGCTTTGCCATCAAGCTTATCAATAAGCTGCCAATAAGTAGGGTTAAGGTTATCCACAACATCCTCAGGTGCGTGAATATCAATTGTTTCAATGGTATTTTCAGCACGGGGTGCCATTGTCTTTGAAGGACCAACCTTATTTTTCGCAATTTCAGCACCCCATTGGTTTTCCTTAGAAAGAGGCTTTACAATTTTACCTTCACTGTCCCAGCCGTCAATCTGAAGTGTACCTTCGGTACCTAAAACATACCATCTGGGATGAAGAATATAATTATTTGTAGAAACCTCAATATGAGCGGTTACACCGTTTGAAAGGGTCATTGTAAGGCGGAAATTATCATCAACCTCAGGATAGTTTATGCTGTACATTTTGCAAAAAACATTTGTAACCTTTGCTTTCGGGTACATAAACATTATCTGGTCTATCAGGTGTACGCCCCAATCGAGCATCATGCCTCCACCCTGTTTTTTGCTTGTTCTCCAGCCTTCAGGTACACCGCGTGAGCCTTCAACACGGGATTCTATAACATACACATCGCCAAGGAGACCTGCCTCAACAGCACGCTTCATAGCAATGAAATCCTTGTTGACTCTTCTGTTCTGGTCAATGGTGAAAACAGAGCCCGTTTCTTTTGCAACAGCCATAATTTCCTCAAGCTCTTCGGAATTCATTGTAACAGGCTTTTCGCAGAGAACTGTTTTTCCTGCACGAAGTGCTTCGATAGAATATTCTTTATGAAAATCATTGGGAACGCTCACAAGAACAATATCAATTTCCGGGTCATTTATAAGTGCCTCCCGGGATTCGTATGCAACAAGTCCCTGGCTTTTTGCATATTCCATACGCTCTGCTTTAAGGTCAAAAACACCTTTTACATTAATTCTGTCAAGAACCTTTGACTGATTGAAATGGTGCGATGCCATTCCGCCAAAACCAATTATACCAACATTGTAAATTTTTTCCATTTAAGCCCACCACATTTCTCCGGTTTGTTCAAACATCATAGCTTCCTTAAGAAGAGCAACCGCCTTTTCAAGACCTTCTTTACCGGTCATAAGGCTGTCCTCGTGTTCAATACTTACTGCACCTTCATAGCCAACCATTCTCAGGTTGCTGACAATTTCTTTCCATTCCTCAATACCGTGACCGTATCCAAGAGAACGGAAAATCCATGAACGATGAAGCTCATCGCCGTAATGCTTTGTATCAAGAACACCGCAAACACCGGTATTAAGTGCATCAACCTTTGTATCCTTTGCGTGGAAATGGAAAATCGCATCACCAAGGTAACGGATTGCCGCAGGCATATCAATGCCCTGCCAGTAAAGGTGGCTGGGGTCAAAGTTTGCACCAATATTATTTCCAACAGCTTCACGAAGGCGCATCATTGTTGTGGGGTTATATACGCAGAAGCCGGGATGCATTTCAAGAGCAACCCTTACACCATGTTCTTCTGCAAATTTAACAGCTTCCTTCCAGTAAGGAATAAGCACCTCATCCCACTGATAATCAAGAATGCTCAGGAAATCATCAGGCCAGGGGCAGGTCACCCAGTTAGGATACTTTGCAGCGGGTTGATCACCGGGGCAGCCTGAGAAGGTAATAACTGTTTTTACACCGAGCTTTTCAGCAAGAAGAACAGCCTGACGGTATTCATAATCCGCCTTTTCTGCTACCTCTTTCCGGGGATGAACAGGGTTTCCGTGAACAGCAAGTGCTGATATCTCCATGCTGTATTTTTCAAGTAAATCCTTTACATTCTGAAGAGCTGCTTCATCCTTCAAAAGAACATCAGGGTCAATGTGAGCTTTGCCCGGAAATCCGCCTGCACCAAGTTCTACCTGCTGAACACCAAGTCCTGACAGATAGCTGAGAGCCTCTTCAAGAGTTTTATCCGCAACACATACTGTAAGTACACTTAATTTCATAAAAATATCCTCCTGTATTAATTAAACATTTTCAAGGGGTTGAGGACCGTTGTTACAACCAAGTTTTTCACGCTTGTTTACGCATGGCTTTGTAAATCTTACCGCATTTTTAATAAGCTGCTGTATTTCCGGAATGTGATATGTAGGATTTGTTTCGTGACCGGGCTGAATATATACAATCTTACCATAACCTCTTGTATATGTAATCACACTTCTGAAAACCTCACCGGTGTTATACCAGCCTATGTAAACAAGTTCATCAGGCTGAGGAATATCAAACTGCTCACCGTACATTTCCTCTTCGGGAATTTCAAAATGAGGCGGCAACCCCTGTGCCAAAGGATGGGTAGGGTTACAGCACCAAAGTCTTTCCCTTGAGCCGTCACGCCAGCTTAATGAACAGGTAGTGCCGAGAAGTCCCTTCATAGGCTTTGAATAATGAGCGCTGTGAAGGAAAACTATACCCATTCCCATAAGCACTCTGTCAATAACTTTCTTTGCTGTTTCATCGGGTACAAGATGATGTCCCATATGAGCCCACCAGATAAGAACATCAGTGTTGTCAAGAACCTCATCCGAAAGACCACAATCGGGGTCATCAAGTGCAACGGCTCTTACCTCAAAATCCTCTTCGGTATCAAGAAAAGATTTGATATATCTATGAATACCGTCAGGATAATGTTTTTTTACATTTTCCTCACTTTTTTCATGGATAAATTCATTCCACACAGTTACTCTTATCATAAAAAGCAACCTCCTATATATTTAGTCATTTATAGTATACCATTATGGATTTCAAAATTCAACTGTTTTTTTATATTTAAACCATTTTTGTCTCTTTGCACTAAAACCACCTCGCATTTTGTCTATTTTGCCTATAAAAATACGGACAAATATTGGTATATCCTTGACAGTTTTTGATTTTTGTGCTATACTTAAAATATATTATGAAAACGGAGGGTTTTTATGTTTTTTAAAAAAAAGCCTGTTGATATAAACGGCAGTTGTTTTGATTGCGAATTTGGTAAAGCAAACGCCATTTCCGGTGATGTTATGTGTAAATTCAAAGGAATTGTTGCATCAAACGGAATATGCAAAAAATACAAAAAGAATCTTCTTGCGGCGCGTCCTCCCAAAAAGCGTTCAGTTGCAGGAGATTTCACCCCGGAGGATTTTTCAATAGAATAAAAAAATTCACCTTCAGCCCTGATTTATGCAGTGCTGAAGGTGTTTTTTTACAGTTTTGATGTTATTTCATCATTTATAATTTTTTTCTGTTCGTCAGTAAGCTCACCAAAGGGCTTTCTGCAAATTCCGAAATCAAACCCCATTTGACACAGAACCTCTTTTTCCGCCTGCATTACCCCAAGCTTGCACAAAACAGCAATTATCCTGTTTGCTTCCTGTTGAACGGCTTTTGCATCTTCAAGTTTACCTTCATCAAACAGTTTTTGAATTTTCACAAATTTATCTGCCATAAAGTTATATGTACTGCCGATTCCTCCATCAGCACCCATAGAAAGCCCCGAAAGCAGCATCTCGTCAAAGCCGTTGTATATAATTTTATCGGGATACAGAGTTTTACATCTTTCAAGCGCAAAATAGTCGGAGGATGTATGCTTAACCCCCATAAATTCATCCTTTTCCAGGAATTTCCCAAGCTGTTCTGCCGAAAGGGTTACCCCTGAAAAAGCAGGAAAATTATATACAATCATAGGCAGCCCACTTGCTTTTTGTACCCTTTCATAGTACGCCTTAATTTCCTCAAAAGAGAATTTATAATAAAAAGGTGCAACCGATGATATAGCATCATACCCCAGTTTTGTTGCGTATGCTCCAAGCTCGGTTGCTTCTTTTTCCGAAACAGAACCGATGTGGGCAATAAGAGTTTTATCCCCTGCCACAGATTTTACAACATCCATAATCTGTTTACGTTCATCTGTAGTAAGCAAGAAAGCCTCAGCCGTACTTCCGCCTACATAAAAACCGGCAACGCCCATTTTAACATTGAACTCCACAAGTTTTGCAAGTTCCTTTTCGTTTATCTTATCCCGCCCATCAAAGGGTGTAAGCAGGGCTGTAAAAATACCTTTAAATTTATTCATTTTCATTTACCTCACAAACTCTTCCGGATTAATACTGTAACCCCTGATATACGCTTTTTCCTCGTCGTCTTTGATATAATTAACAACATAAAGTTCTCCGTTCTCAAACTGAGTCCAGCCTGTATATCCGCAGTCAGGTTGAATATTTGCATCGGTATCAAGAGGAATAATTCTTGTATGTTGTTTTTTCTTATCAATCTCTTTCGCAGTTGCCTCGTCAAAAACTGCCATAAATGTGTTTTGCGGAAACCATCCGGCGTGCATAAAACGATAGGTAAGAAAGATTCTGCCGTCTTTAAGGAAACCTGCTTTAGGTCGGTGACAACCCGGCAAAGCAAGATTATGCACTTCACCCCATGTTACGCCACCATCGGTTGAAATTGCCTTCATACAATCATAACCCATAAACGAGTTTTCACGCATAAAACAGATAAGAGTTCCGTCGGCACATTCAAGCATTGAAGCCTCGCAAAGGTTATACCTCGGATCTGCTGCAACAGTAATGCGTTCTGACCATGTTTTCATTTCATCATCGCTGTACCACATATACTGCTCAAGCTTTTTTGTTTCGTTATTATAAAAATGAGCTGCAACAATTATTCTGCCGTTTTTAAGCTGTGTAACCTTATCGGGAACAATGCCATGACAGGGTAACTGCACGGGCCCGTTCCAGTTTTCACCTTCAGAATCACCACGCCACAAATAGATATCAGCTTGTGAATTTTCGTTCTTATAAACCTTATCACAAATAATAACAAGCGAGCCGTCCTTCAGCCTTGAAATCTGTGCATTATTAAAATAGCATTCAGCGGTTCCCTTATCGGTAAGAGGGATTTTTTCCGACCAGGTTCTGCCCTTATCAGTACTTGTTTTTAAAACAATTCTTGCATTTTCACGGTTGCCGTGATGTTCGCACTCCGAAAAAATACAAATAAGTTTCCCGCTATTGGTCTGCAGAATGTCAGGCCATGCTTCGTATATGTTTCTGTCGTTGCTGACTGTGAATTTTTCAATATTCATTTAAATTTCCTTTCATCATCCAAAAATCGGAACAGACAAATAGCTTTCGCTGTGTCTCCATGGGCAACTTAATACAAAGCGTATTTTGTTCACCGCCGAAACATTTTCTCCTGCTGTAACGGTTATTTCCGTTTCGGTTGCAGGAACTCTCATGGTGCGGTGAAGAAACATTGATGTTTCTGCCTTGTCAACGGTCCATCCCTCAGGAACAAATGTAGATATTATAAGCTGCTTCTGATCCTCGAGAACATTTTTTGCGATAATTTTGAAAGTAACTGATTCACCGGGTTTTACTTTGGATTTATCAAATTCAACTCTTGCTTTAGAATAAGTAAACTCAGGGAAATACATACAAAGTCCGGTTCTTGGAAGCTGATGGTCATATTTTCTGACAAACTCACAAAATGCCCCTTTTTCACTTTCTCCCTCATCGGTATACTCGGCAAAAATGCGGTTATCCTTCATAACTGCAGGCACTAACTGATAAACCCTTTCGGTAAGCTCATTTACATTTTTAGGAAGACTTCTGTATGCAACATCTACTGCTTCGGAAATAATTCTGTCGCCAATATATTCACTCCAATCAGCAGGAACGCAATCCATACCTCCCATAATACCCATAATTGAGCCTATTGTTGCGCCTGTACAGTCAGTATCATCTCCACAGCTTATAGAATAAATCATAGACTTTTTATAGTCACCCTCACCGTACAAAAGCCCAAGCACAACAAAAGCAATATTACCCGGAGCCTGAAACCAGCCAAGATCCGAGCTATCTTCAACAATAGCATTTCTCGCCTGTTCAAAAGGCACTCCCTTTTCATACTGTTCAAGTGCAAGCATTACGCTTCTTCTGACTCTTGAATCGGCAGGAATAAATGTAAGTGCTTTTTCAATAATAATTTTTATATCTTTTTCAAAAAAAGCCTCACTTTCAAGGGCAGCAACAAACATTGCTCCATATGTACCCTCTCCCATTCCATGGTCAACGCAAGCATCCATAAAGGCATATTTCACCGCAAGCTCAGGAATGCCCGGAAAAAGACAAGCCCAAAGTTCTGTACGGATCCACGCACCGTTGGAGTTTTTCCATTTTTCGTTTTCATATTCACCTGAATAAGGCGGTTGACACCCTATTCTCATATTTGCTTTGCAAATTCCGTATTCATTCCAGTAAGGTACAACATAATTAATCCAATACTCCCCGAGAACCGCAGGTGTAATTTTGCTTATACCGTTTTCCTCAACAGCACAAAGCCATACAAGCTGCAAATCAAGGTCATCGTTGGGAAGCATCTCTCCGGGAGCACTTTTGAACCCTTCCAGCTCAACCATATTTCTGCATCCTTCGTAAGGCAATCCCATTGTACCTCCGATGTTTTTACCAACCCAACAAGCCTTTACACGACTGAGATAATCGTTTCTGTTAATTTTCATAAAATCACCCCTTTTAAACTTTATAAGTTAATTATAAATCAAAAATAATAATAAATCTATATATATATTGTCAATTTATTGACTAGGATTGACTTTTCTGCATTCTTGTGGTAATATATATGAGAGGTGACACAATGAATAAGCAAATTTTTTTCAACATAACGGGTAAAGATGAAATGTATAAAACCTGGCACAGTTCCGCCGAGGGAATGTTTATCTATTTCCATACAAACGGAGGAAGTATTGTTTTCAACAATGCTATTTACGAAATTAAAAAAGGTGTCCTATGCTATATTTCAGCAGGATGTTATCATTATACCATGCCCGATATTCCGGAAATATACACAAGAAGCAAGTTGTTTTTTCCGGTTTCTGCCATAAAAACCCTGAAAAGTCTCCCCGGTTTCGAAGAAACTGCAAACGAATTTTCCGAAAAATCCATGATATATTCATTAATTCCACCTGAAATGCAAGAAAAAACAAAAAAAATATTTGAGTATATTTCAAAATCCGAGAACAACCTTTTTTACAGCGGAGTAATCACTCTTATGTCCTATGCCGTAAACTACCGTACAGATTCCATACATAGTCCTACCGACTCAATCACTTCCGCAATTTCTTACATAAACTCACACATAACCTCTTCTGTTACCATAAAACAAATTGCCGATTCGGTACATATAAATGAATGTTATTTATGCCGGAAATTCAAACAAGTTACCGGTCAGACCATTATGGAATATATTTTATCCACAAGAATAACCCTTGCAAAAAATATGCTGAAGAAAGAGCCGTTTTCAGTCAGCGAAATAAGTGAAAAATGCGGTTTCAGCAGTACTGCTTACTTTTGCAGAGTTTTCCGTGAAGCAACAGGAAAAACCGCTTTACAGTACAGAAAAGAAAGCTGCTGAAATAATCAAATCCAGGATGAAAACTGTAAAAAGCCCTTACGCCGTTTCAATGCGTAAGGGCATTTTGTTTATCTGTTCCATTTAATTTCTTTTGTTTCACCGGGGTTTATTTTATAAACCTCTCCGTCCTCACCTGCTTTGAACCATATTGTGGTAGCAGTCGGATTATATACCTTTGTTTCATCAATGGTGAATTCAAGGCGTCTGTATGCCTCAACATATTCACATATCTCCATATTTGTGCAGTACCACACCTCATCATGACCACCGATTTTTTCAGCAAGCTCTTCTATTACATTCCAGTTGTTGTTATCATCAAATTCATATGTATGTCCCCACACATAGAAAAGCAATGCATCACGGTTAACACCGGAATTTAAAAACCTGTCAGCAAGCTCCATCAGATGAGGGTCGTTATGGTGACAGGTAGGATGAAGCCTCAGCCAATCCGAAGGCAAACCGAAATTTCTTGTGGAAACTGTGGTTCTGGCGTATTTAATACCGCATTTTTTAAGGGTATCAACCACACGGTCATCAAACATACCAAAAGCATATGCACAGCCTTTTATAATTCTTCCGAACTGTTTTTCAAGCTCCACTCTGTCCATAAAAAATTCAAAGGTGAGCTTCTCATCTGAAATTTTTGTGGGATAATCATGATAAAAGCCGTGAGTTGCAACCTCAACATCATCGCCCTGAAAAGCCTCTGTTGCCTGGTCTTTTGTCATTCTCTTTACCTTATCACGTTCATATTCAAAAGCATATGCACCGCTGTTAAGGTTAAATGTACCCTTAAGACCGTGTTTTCTCATAATTTCTATAAGGCGTTTGTCCGACCTCATTCCGTCATCATAACTAAGTGTAAATGCCCGTTCTTTTCCACCGGGAAATCGTATAAAAGCAACATTAAATCCCATAATAATTCCTCCTTTTTTCATATTATATCAAAAAAAGATTTTAAAGTCAATAAAAATGGGAAAAATACTGTTATAAAATATAAGGGGTTGTTTTTTTGTTAAAACTTGAAAATGTATCATCAGGTACCAATTATTACTCAGCAGTTAAAAGCGTAAGCATTGAAGTTAAACCCGGAGAAAAATTAGTAGTTTCCGGATATATAAAAACAGGTAAAACCCTCCTTCTGAAAACAGCTGCAGGATTAATTTCTCCACTTTCCGGCAGTGTTTCGTTTAACAATGTAAATGTTGACAGCAGCAGACAAAATCACATCTGTTTTATTCCACAGGATATTTTACCTGCAATTAAAACCGAACTGATTATTTCGGCAATTCGAGAAAATGTACATTGTATAATTGCAGATGAACCCTTTGCTTTTTTAAATATCACCCAACAAAATGAATTACAAGACATAATGAAACTTTATGAAGGCTGTCTGCTTATTAGCGAAACCTCAGCCTTTCCCGTTTACCGTCCCGGCTTTGATACTTATCACTTAACAAGCGAAAAAACCTTGTTCTCCGAAGAAAACAAGGCTTTTATGTAGCTTAAAGTAAATTTTTAATTATATCCGCATAGGATTTTTCAGTAAGGTAGCAAGGCGCAACATCAAAAACAGTTTTGCATCCGCACATACCCTCGTTTGCCATACGGTGAGCTGCTCTTGCATAGCTTACAATTACCGACGCTGTGAATTCAGGGTTTGAATCAAGCTTCAGGCTGTATTCTATAATATGGCTGTTTTCAAGATTCCATCCCGTTTTACCGCTGCGTATTACAAAACCACCGTGTGGAATACCGCTGTGGTCTCTTTTAAGCTCTTCCGCAGTAATGAAATGTACAGTAGTGTCATAATCTGCAAAATAGTTAGGCATTGTTTTGATTTCATTTTCAATTCTTGTTTTGTCTGCACCTTCTTCTGCAACAACAAAACACTCACGGATGTGCTTCTGCCTTGTTGTAAGTTCAGGGTTCTCTCCCGCTCTCACACTTTCAAGTGCGCTGTCAACAGGGATTGTATACTGTTTTGCGTCTGCAACCCCTTCTATACGGCGAATGGCATCCGAATGACCCTGGCTGACACCTTTACCCCAGAAGGTATAATCCTTGCCTTCCGGAAGAACAGCATTTGCATAAAGACGGTTAAGTGAGAACATACCTGGGTCCCAGCCAACGGAAATAATACCAATTTTGCCGCTTTCTTTTGCTACTTTATCAACATTTGCAAAATGCTCAGGAATTCTCGCATGGGTGTCAAAACTGTCAACAACATTAAACAATTTTACATATTCCGGTGTCTGTACAGGCAGGTCGGTTGCACTTCCTCCGCACAGAATAAGAACATCAATTTCATCTTTCATTTTTTCAGCTTCGGAAACATTAAGCACAAGAGCTTCCGGAGTCTGTATTTTAACTGATTCGGGATTACGCCTTGTAAAAACGGCTTTAAGCTCCATATCCGGTGCATTTTTAACTGCACATTCAATTCCCTTTCCAAGATTTCCATAACCGAGAATACCAATTTTAATTGTCATTTGCTTTTGCCTTCTTTCAAAAAAATTAACAATATTATTTTACCACCAAATCCATAAAAAGTCAATATGCTGAACATACACAGACATAAAAAATAAGGGGTCTCCCCCTTATTTTTTTATTTAAATACCACAGTTACTGTATACCAGGTATAAGTAAGACCGTCTTCTCCGCCGTGTACTTTAACCTGATAAGTTTGTGTTTCTCCTGCACTTCTTCGCGCTACAACATATCTGTCATAAATATCCTTACCGGATGTTTTAATATCTCCGTGTGAAAGCTTCATGCCGGACTTGGCTGTCAGAAGTCGTCTGGGTCTTGTGGCTTTTGTGAAGTTATTATCCACACTTACAGCAAAACCTGCAGAGGTTACACCCTTTTCAGTCTCGTAATAAATTGTTTTATTATCATTATCAATTGCAAAAGTCTTACGAACGGCTCTCAGAGGCTGGAAACCAATAATATCAACATCGCCTTCAACCGCCGGGTCCCGAAGGGCAATTGTCATTTTATAGGTAATGCTTTCATCACCTTTTGTCAGAACAACATCTACATAAATTCGGGTACTGTTTTCTTTTTTGAAAATTTTAACAGGTACATTACCAAGTGCACCTCCACCGGTACTTTCTGTGTTCACGCCACTTGAGAGAAGTGTATATTTACTTGTATTTGTATTGGAAAAACCTGATGTTGTACCATTGCTTCCGGTAAAAATGTAACTGACAGTATAACCTTCAGAGGGAATTACGGCTACTCCAAGAGAACCGGATACATTTACTACCGGGAAACGGTCAACATTTATGTTTATCTTTCTTGTATCATCCGAAAAGCTTGCCTCATAACAACGAAGAGTTGCTATATCAGCAATAGGTGATATTTCAGGCTGAGCGCCCTGTGCTTTTTCAACTGTAACCTCACAACCCGAAACATATCCTCCGTCAACAGTTGTAGCGTAAATTGTTGCTTTTCCCACACCAACTGCAGTTACCTTGCCATTTTCAACAGTTGCAACATTTTGATCCGAAGTTGACCATGTAACCTTCTTGTTTTTCGCATCAGCAGGTAAAACTGTTGCTGTAAGGGCTGCACTTTCATTTACGGTAAGAGTAAGTTCTGTTTTATCCAGGGATATGCTTTCAACGGAAATGTTGTTTTCAACAAAAGAAATATTGACTTTGAATATATGTTCAACATCGCCCACCTTCACATATATGTTAAAGTTCTGACTGTTTCCGTTTGCAAGCTTTGCAACAAAGAATTTATATCCGTTTGATGTAGCAACAGAAACACCATTTCCTGAATCTGTAGAATAGGCTTTAAGGTCTGAAATACCTTCCGTGACAAGAGCTACACCTGCCGAGCTGTTTGTATTGTAAGCCGTAACGGTAATTTCTTTAGTTTCCGCATTAAAATCAACGCTCTTGGTTCTGAGTCCTTCAACTCTTGTTTCCGGAGCAGTTTCCGAGGAAACATAATGGACCGTAGCATTCGTCAGGCAGGTGTTTTCCACATCAACACCAACAAGCTTGTACTGCTCCTGAGTACCGTAATATAAAACATTCTTAAGGGATGTACAACCGGCAAACGCACCTTTGAAAATAACTTTCATTGTTGACGGAAACTCAACAGAAGCAAGCTTTGTGAAATTTTCAAAAGCATAAGTAGGTACACTTTCAATTCCTTCTTTGAATTCTATGCTTGTAATTGAATCTGCAAAATCAGTCCATTTATACCATCCGTAGTCCTCATATAAATAGCCTTCACCTTCAATTATAAGCTTATTACCTTCAATTTTCCATATTGCATCGTAACCACAGGTGCCTGAGGTTTCAGAAGCTTCGGTAACACGCACGCGGATTGAATCGGTAAAGCCTGCAAGCTCAGCCGTAATTGTTGCCATACCTGTTCCTACACCGAAAACCTGACCCTTTTCATTTACGGTGGCAACACTTTCATCGGAAGATGTCCACACAATGTTTTTGTCAATAAGGTCTGCAGGAAGTGTTTTATAAGTAAGGTCACCACGACCGCCTATTGTCATAGCAAAGTTGCTGTCAAGGATGTCAATCCCTTCGGCCTGAGCCTTTTTCCATATAGCATAAAAAGTGTTTACACCTGTTAAAGAACAGGTTTCACCCGGCTTATACATAGTTCCGGTTCCGTCAGCCTTTGTGTTCCAGCCACAGAATCTGTATCCTGCCATTGTACCGCTGTTTTCAGGCATTACACCGTTGTTTTCAAACGCCACCTTCATACCTGCAGGCGCATTAACTCCTCCGTTTGCAGAAAAAGTATACACACCGGTATGTTCGCTGTAAAGTGTCGGATAATCGCTCAACGCAAAATAGCACCATACGGCATTGGGATTATTTTCAAGTGTGCTTTCGGAAATATATTCTTTAAGTGTTATACTGTTTTTAAGGAAATCCCAATCAAGAGTGTTGGAAACTCCTGTAGCATACTGTGTATAAGGATTCTCGGAGTAAAACCGTTTTGTGTTGTTATAATAGCATTTTGCAGAGTCACCGCTTGAAGCAGACTCGTAGTCACCCACAAACTGACCGGCATGACCCTCTGTGGAATAGGACACCACATCGCAATCAGCTAAACAGTTTTGTCTTACAAGACCGGTATAGGTTTCACCAATAAAACCACCAGCATATATTTCGCTGCTGTCTGTGTCAGAGACATACAGATACACGCTACCCGAAGCAAAGCATTTCATAATAATTGAACCGGTTTGCTGAGTGCCGGTAAAACCACCGTATGCATGTTTTTGCGAAGAACCGTTTTCACTTACTGTAATATCCGCCTTGGAATAGCAGTTCAGCACATCGCCCCTCAGGTATCCCGTAAATCCGCCTGCTTCAAGAGCTTTATTGCTGTTGGATAAAATGGAAATTTCAGCTTCAACAGAGGAATTTGTAACAGTACCATCATACACCGCACCAATCAGGCCACCGACATAACTGTGAACCTGACATTTATCAAGCAACAATGTTATATTCTTTGCGTGTACATTGTTCATTGAAGCATAGGTGCCATTCATACTTGCTACAGCAGAACCAATAATAGGATTAAAGCTGCCGGAATTTTCAGTTCTTGTAATTGTTATGTTATCCAGATAACAATCGTGAATTTCACCATCATTAAAATAACCGGCAATGGCACCGGCAACAGCATAGCTGCCGCTGAAGGTTGCGTCCTTTACCTGGCAATATCTTATTGTACCGCTGTTTGTTCCGCAAATACCGTA
This sequence comes from Clostridia bacterium, assembly GCA_045546415.1. Taxonomy (GTDB): domain Bacteria; phylum Bacillota; class Clostridia; order RUG12999; family RUG12999; genus RUG12999. The sequence continues at coordinate 29,094 of JAZQCS010000034.1, forward strand.
ACAGTAATATGTATCACTAAAAAATTCACCCGAAAGAGAGCAAAATTCAATAATACCGTCAGACTGGTTTGTATTAGTTATAAAACCTTTGGAAGCATCCATCTGGTTTGTCACTTTAAATTTCAGGTTTGAAATTGTTCCGTGGTTAATCCTGAACATACTTCCCTCTGTAAATTTCGTATTTGAAATTTCGTAACCGTTTCCAAGAAAAGTTCCGTAAAAGCTATCGGGAGCTACAAGTTCAATATTATTAAAATCTATACTGTTTGAAAGAGAGAAAAACTTTCCGCTTGTAAAGTTCTTGGCGGGAATAACCCCCTGAGTATTTGCAGCAAGATATGCAAACTGCGCCCCGTTTGAAATAATATACGGATTATTTTCCGTACCGTTACCTCCGGCAAAAGAGGTTGCAACAGTTCCGTTCCATACAGATGTAACCGGAACAGCAGCATACTCAGTTTCCCCGTTTACAGCTGCGGTCGTTACCACAGTAAGAGAAAACATAAGTGCAAGTGTAATAAAAAGCGCTAAAAATTTCTTCAAAACAGACAACTCCTTAATTTATATTATAACCGAAATATTTTAACACAAAAACTTCATTTTGTCAAATTTTTCTTCAGGGTTTCCATAAGCCCTTCGCAGCCTTTTTTTACATCATTATAGGTCAGTTCAAAGTTTCCTGTGTACCAGGGGTCGGCAATATCCCGACATTCCCCGGCATATTCCATAAGAAGCTTTACTTTATTCTTTGAATATTCTCCCACAATACGGCGGATTCCAAATAAATTTTCTTCATCCATAGCAATAATCAGGTCATTTTCCTCATATAGATTTTTTGTAAGTTGATATGCACCGCGTTTTTCAAAGGGTATACCTTTTTCAAAAAGAATTCTTTTTGTACCGGGATGTATATCATTCCCGATTTCCTCTCTTGAGGTGGCGCAGGAATTAACAGTAATATTTTTCATTCCCTCTTTCGCAAGCATATCCTTAAAAACAAATTCTGCCATTGTTGATCGGCAGATATTTCCGTGACAAATAAACATAATTTTCATAAGCCTTCCTCCGCAAATGACAAAAGTTAAAAAGCCGCTTGAATAACAAGCGGCTTTTCGTTATAAGGTCTAAATTACTTTACAGCTTCCTTTAAAGCCTTACCAGCCTTGAAAGCAGGAGTAGTGGTTGCAGGAATCTTGATTTCTGCACCGGTCTGGGGGTTCTTACCCTTTCTTGCAGCTCTCTTTCTTGTTTCGAAAGTACCGAAACCAACAAGAGCTACCTTGTCACCCTTTTTAAGAGCGCCTGTGATGCCAGCAATTGTAGCATTAAGAGCCTTTTCTGCATCTTTCTTGGAAAGACCTGCTTCGTCAGCGATTTTTGCGATTAATTCTGCCTTTGTCATTTTAATTTCCTCCATCATTTGAAATAATATTGTTACCGCGAAAGCGGTTAACATTAAAAATAAAATCGGATTGGGTTTTTGTTCATAACTACATATGAAAATCTTTCCAATCCCTTTTACATATTAATTATATACCTAAAAAAACAAAAAGTCAATAGCAAATGCATTATTTCTTTAAAAAAACTTATTTTTTTCCTCATTTTTTGTGAATTTTTTCAAAAAAGAGTGAAAAATACACAATTTTTACACAAAAAAAGCTTTCAATTTATGCTATGTATCCGAACAACCGGTGTCACCATAAACTGAAAGCCTTTTTTTACGCAATTTTTCTGAATTCTATTATGTTGTTAAATCTTGTGCGGTGTCTTTTTGTTCTTTTAATAACAGCAACAACTTCACAAATTTCACCAAACAGCCAACCGATACCTGCAACAACTCCACCGCTTAACATTCTGAGAACCGCGCAGCCAATTGTTATTGTCTCCTGTTCGAGAGAACCTGCTGTACCTACAACAATCATGGCACCTGTGAGAATCATAACAACTTTTACAAAATTTTTCATAATTAAATCAGCTCCTTTTTTGTTTCTGATTTAATTATACACTTTTTAGTGTCCCATAAAAAGGACAATGCTTATTTATTTTTCAATAAGTTCCTCATTTTCATTTTTGCGGGGTCTTGTCATAAGACCGGCAACACATTTTTTAACATCAGCTCCCTCGCAAATTACCGCATATGTGGCATTAACTATAGGCATTTCAACCCGGCATTGCTTTGCAAGGTTGTATGCCGCAATTGTTGCCGGTATACCTTCAACAACCATCTGAACTTCTTTTGTAGCCTGTTCAACAGTGTTTCCCTGACCTATCAGAATTCCTGCACGACGGTTTCGGGAATGCATACTGGTACAGGTTACAATTAAATCGCCCATACCGGTAAGACCGTAAAATGTTTCAAGCTTTGCACCGAGTTTTACACCAAGCCTTGAAATTTCAGTCATACCACGGGTCATAAGAGCCGCTTTTGCGTTATCGCCCATCCCCATACCATCAAGAACACCGGCACAGAGGGCAATTACATTTTTCAAAGCACCGCCAAGCTCAACACCTATCATATCGGTATTTGTATAAACACGGAAATAATCGGTCATAAAAACTTCCTGAACAAGCTCTGCAGTTTGCTCATTATCGCAGGCTGCAACATTGGTAGTAACCTGTTCCGTTGCCACTTCCTCAGCATGAGAAGGACCTGAAAGAACAGTCACCTCAACTCCGGGAATTATCCTTCTGTAAACCTGAGAAATCCGTTCAAAGGTTACGCTGTCAAGACCCTTTGAAACCGTTATTAACTTTTGTTTTTCTACATTTATAAGACCTGCAAGCTGCTCAGCAACAGATTTTACCGCTTTTGAAGGAACAGCACAAACAATAAGCTCCGCGTTACAGATGCATATGTTCATATCACAGGAAAACTCAATATTCTCCGAAAGAGGAATTCCGGGCAAATATCTTTTGTTCTCCCGGTATTTTACAAGCTCTTCCCTTTCATCTTTGCAATATACCCATACCTTAACATTATAACCTTTTTTTGCAAGCAGATTTGCAAGAGCAGTGCCCCAGCTGCCTGCACCGATAACGGCAATAGTTTTGTTCATAAACTATCTCCTTTTCAGTTAATTTTTAAGACTGTGCATAGGTGCCGGAATTCTTCCGCCACGGTTTACAAAAACATCGCAGCCAAAAGGATTCACCGGCATAACAGGACCGCTGCCCAGCAGTCCACCGAATTCAAGAGTATCGCCAACCTTTTTTCCTATGGCAGGAATAATTCTGACAGCAGTAGTTTTGCAGTTAACCATACCAATTGCAGCCTCATCGGCGATAATTGCTGAAATAACGGAAGCCTGAGTGTCTCCGGGAACAACAACCATATCAAGACCAACAGAGCACACGCAAGTCATGGCCTCAAGCTTTTCAAGAGTCAGTGCACCCTTTCTTGCAGCACTTATCATACCTGCATCCTCGCTTACGGGAATAAATGCACCCGAAAGACCGCCAACAGACGAGCTTGCCATAACACCGCCTTTTTTTACTGCATCGTTAAGCATCGCAAGTGCGGCAGTTGTGCCGTGAGTTCCGCAGGTACCAATACCCATTTCTTCTAAAATATAAGCTACACTGTCGCCTACAGCAGGAGTGGGTGCAAGTGACAAATCAACAATACCAAACTGTGCATCAAGTCTTTTTGAAGCTTCAGATGCAACAAGCTGACCCATACGGGTAATTTTAAAGGCTGTTTTCTTGATTGTTTCAGCAACCTCATTAAGCGGAGCATCTGCACCCAGTTTTTTTATTGCACATTGTACAACACCGGGACCGCTGACACCAACATTAATTACACATTCGCCTTCTCCAACACCGTGAAAAGCACCTGCCATAAAGGGGTTATCTTCAACGGCATTGCAAAATACAACAAGCTTTGCCGGACCGATACAGCCGTTATCTTTAGTCAGCTCTGCAGATTTTACAACAATTTCACCCATTTCCTTTACGGCATCCATATTAATTCCTGCCTTGGTTGAACCTATGTTAACCGAAGAACACATTCTCTCAGTTTCTGCAAGAGCTTCGGGAATGGAAGCAATAAGCTTTCTGTCCCCTTTTGTATAACCCTTCTGAACAAGAGCGGAATAACCGCCTATGAAATTCACACCAACCTCTTTTGCGGCACGGTCAAGTGTTTTTGCAATCTGAATTACCTCTCCTTCTCCCAGGCTTTCTGCAAGCATGGCAACAGGAGTTACCGAAATTCTTTTATTAATAATCGGTATGCCGTACTCATGGGAAATGCTCTCACTTTCCGATACAAGATTTTTCGCATAGGAGGTAATTTTGTCGTACACCTTTGTGCACACACGGTTTACATCATCTCCCATACAATCTCTCAGAGATATACCCATGGTAACAGTACGGATATCAAGGTTTTCATCTGAAATCATGCGTACAGTTTCCAAAATTTCTTTTCTGTTTATCATAGCCTTTTCTCCTTAAATTCTGTGCATTGATTTAAAAATACCCTGATGCTGTATTCTGATATCAACACCTATTTCTTCGCTTAAGGTTTTAAGCTCAGCAGAAATTTCTTCAATGCTTTTATCAGAATTTTCTGTATCAACAAGCATAATCATGGTAAAAATGTCCTGCATAATGGTCTGTGATATATCAAGAATATTAATTCTGCACTCAGCAAGCTTTGTGCTTACCTTTGCAATAATTCCGACTTTGTCATTACCTACAACCGTTACAATAGCTTTCATAGTTCAAATCTCCTTTATTTATAAACTACAATTATTATATATCTTTTCAGAGTAAAAGTCAACCTAAAACTCAAAATAAAATACGCTAATATTTGTTTAAATTACATTTTCCGGGACAATAATATACCCTGAAAGGAGTTGGTACAATTGAAAGAAATTAACATTGATATGGCATTGGAGGCGCACGAGTATTTTTCGGGCAAAGCAACACCGCCACCTCAGGGAATACACTTTAAAACCCGTACCTTCGGAGGATTGAGACACACAGAAATTTCCGTAAATAACAAAGAAGGTGAAAAATACATCGGAAAACCAAAGGGAACATACATCACCTTCGAAAGCGAAGATTTACGCGGGTCTGTCAAGGAAAGCTACAATCAGAACAAAAATTTCATAGCAAAGGAAATTGAACATCTGCTTTCAAAAAACGGCATTGAAAAAAATGACCCTGTACTGGTCATAGGGCTCGGCAACTGGGATATAACACCTGATGCTCTGGGTCCGAAAACCGTTTCAGCTCTTTTTGTTTCCAGACACCTTTTTGAGCATATGCCTGAAATAACCTCTGATAATATGCGTTCTGTAAGCGCACTTTCTCCGGGTGTACTGGGAACTACCGGAATTGAAACCCTGGAAATTGTAAAGGGTATTGTTCTGAGAACCTCACCAAAATGTGTTATAGCAATTGATGCTCTTGTTGCGAGAGATATAAACCGCCTTGGTAAAAGTCTTCAGCTTTCGGACAGCGGAATCAATCCCGGTTCCGGTGTTGGAAATCACAGAAAGGGTCTGAATTCTGAAACCCTGGGTGTTCCAGTAATATCAATAGGAGTTCCTACAGTTGTCAGCGCTGCCACAATTGCCGAAAATATTTTTGAAAAAACAAATAACGAGTCGGTGAATCTCCAATTCGGTCAGGATATGATAGTAACTCCCAAGGATATTGACGAGCTCGTTTCCGATCTTGCCGAGGTAATATCAGGAGCGCTTAACAAAAGTCTTCATTCGGGTGATATAAGCAAACTGATGTAAACCAAAAAACCGCCAAAGGCGATTTTTTACATATTTTTAAGCTTTTTCGCAAGTGCAAGGTTTGTATATTCTTTATTCTCTGTTACATCCTCTATAACATTTATAAAAGGAGGCAATTCAAAGATTTCATCAGGATTTTTAAGCTCAATTTCAAGAAAAGCTTTGTCCTTCATAAACGGAAAAACATCAAGCTCGAAATATTTATGTGCATATACAAAACAGTACCTTGTTTTAACTACCGGTGCACAGTTTTCATCCGCCTCTTCAAGAAGCTTTTTATATTCATCAGAAGTAATTTTATATTCAATTTCTTCTCTTATTCCGTTTTCAAGCCTTCTTTTTTCAGTATAATAAAAACATCCGCCTCGGTCTCTTATACGCCTTCCGCTGCCATTTTCACTTTTCAGGTAAACCTGAGTTATATCTGTTCCGCAGCAAAGAGGCATATTTTCGAGAAGGTTTTTTTCAGGTTTTTCAACAAGGAACTTTTTTTCAATTTCAAGTGACCCGAAAACTCCCGCTAAAAACGCTATTTCTTCAATGAGATTTTTCATTTTATCTTCAAAAGTACCGTTGTTCGGAATAACCCTGAGGTGATTATGTCCTACCCATGCAGAAAGAGTTTTTTTGTCAAGCTCTCTTGCCTCCTGTACTGTTTCTGTACGATGACCCCCTGCATTTGTATAAAACTCTTCTGCACCGCAGGCAGCACTTTCAAGATGAAACACACCATCATAACGTTCTCTTTCGTACACAGGATTACTGTTATTTTTTTCAAGGAACTTTTCGTAAACTCCTTCCGGATAATATGCACAGGAATCCATTGTTCCGCGGTCACATACAATAAGCGTTTTACCTTTGACCTTTTTCTGTGCTTCTGTTTCGTTTTTCAGCTGATTTTCATAAACTGCTTGTTGAAATTCCGAAGTACCCCTTTTTATTTTCCGGGCTATTACCTCTGTTGCGGATTCAGGAACAAAAACAACATTAAAACCGTAACCTGCAAAATAGTTTTCAATATAACCCATAGCGGTAGTTTTTCCTCCGCAGGGTCCTCCGGTCAGTACAATTTTCAATACATCTGCCAACATAATCATCTCCCTGTAAATATTGTACCATAATCATCGGATTTTGTCAACAAAACCATACATATTGTGCTTTTTTTAAAAAAAATTTATAAAAACTATTGCATTATAAAAAAAGTTATGTTATTATATAATTAATAAGTAATTTTAACTTTCAAGGAGGTCTCTTATTATGACAAAAAAACTCATTGCATTACTTGTGCTTGCAGTCATGGTCTTTTCAACCGTTACTGCTTTTGCATCCTTCCCGGATATGGAAGACACATCATGGGATTGGGCACGAAGTTATGTAGACGAAATGGTTGAATACGGAATTATCCGCGGCTACAGTGATAACACCTTCCGTCCCGGCAACAACATAACTAAAGGCGAAGCAATGGTTCTGTTTTCCAGAGTTGTAGGTTATACAGCTGAAGGAAATGAAAAATATGTTGAAAAAGCAAAAGAAGCTTATGCTGATGTAATTTCCGGTCTTTCAACTCCTTACACCGGTGAAATCTCTTACCTTATTTACAAAGGAATTCTTTCTGAGAAAACATTTCTTACATATGCAGCAGACGGTGTTGTTGAAACTCCGATGAAGCGTTATGAAGCTGCTGAGTTCCTTGCAAAAATCGCAACCTCAAATGCTAAGCTTACAGGTACTGTTTCTCAGCTCAACTTTACTGATAACGACGAAATCAACTCCACAATGGCACCTTACATCAAATATGTTTCCGAAAACGGCATTATGCTTGGTATGGGTGACGGTTCCTTTGAACCCATGAGCCCCGTAACCCGTGCACAGATGACAGTTATGCTCAGCAGAATCATTCCCACCATTGATTATAAATATGTTGACGGAAAAATCAAATTCTACAACCAGGCTACAGATTCCATCATTCTTGTTCTTGAAGACGGCAGCGAAAAAGAAATAGAGTTTGATGATGATACTCTTGTTAAACTTGACGGAATTGATGCTTCAGCAGAAACCTTCCTTACCGGAAGTACCGCCCGTGCCACTTTAAGTAACGGTGACCTTATTTCACTTGAAACTCTTGCTCCCGATTACGATGCTGTTGTTAACGGCAGATTCAGAAAGATTGAAGCTGTAAGCGAAGGTGTAAACGGCATTAAAATTACCGATTCCGAAAGCGGAGAAACCGTTACCTACGCACTTGCAAAATCTGTAAACGTTAAGAGAGACGACGAAAAAATCACCGTTATGGAGCTTGCTTCTGACGACTATGTTGTTCTTACCGTAAAGGAAGGCGTTGTAACATCAGTTGTTGCAGAGTCCAAAAATTCCGAAATAAGCGGTAAAGTAGTCGATATAGAGCTTCTCCCTGAATTCAGCATTACAGTTCTTACAGGAGGAAAAAATGTTTCCCTTGGTGCTTCTTCAAATGTTAAGGTAACAAGAAACAAGAAGGAAGCTGCTCTTGCTGATATTCTTGTAGGTGACGCAGTAGAAATTACAACCACCTACGGTGTAATTTCCGAAATTGCAGCAACCAGTAAGCTTTCACAAACAGAGGGTACAATTACAGAAGTTATCATTTCAGTTACCCCCTCAATAACCGTAACCGATAAAGCAGGCAATGCTTACACATACGCTGTAACACGAAACGCAAAGCTTCTTCAGGGCAAATCAGAGATAACCTTCTATGACCTGAGAGTCGGTGATAAGGTTGAGCTTAAGCTTGATGCTGCTACTGCAACTCAGATTACAGTTACAACAGCTTTCGAAAACAAGGATGAAGAAGGCTCCGGTGAATCTGTAATAGTTAACGGTGTAGTTGAATCTGTGGATGCTTCCTACGGATACATTAAGCTTGTTGATTCCACAAGCCTTGTGTTCATCTCCAAAGCATCTCTTCAGGATACAACAGGCAAGGCTGTAACACTCAAATCCATTTCTGCAGGTGACAAAGTTACAATTTTTGCAACCAGAAAAACCGGTAGCTACGAAGCTTCAATGGTAGTTGTTCAGTAACATACAAAACACAAACCCGGTAGCAAACGCCACAACCAGGTAAGGCAGTTTTGGTTTTGAAGCCATATTTTTAATTTATACTACATCAAAAAATCCCGTAATACGACAGTATTACGGGATTTTTGTTCTTTGTCTAAATATAAAAATCTGATATTCAAAACTGCTTTTGCATCCTGAAATCGA
>JAZQCS010000035.1:0-7321 GCA_045546415.1 Clostridia bacterium
ACTGTTTCCCTTGACGGTAACCTTGTCAGCATTACTGTTGGTCAAAACAAAATGGTGGCAAACGGCACAGAGATAAGCCTTGAAAGCCCTGCTGTAATATTGAACGGCAGAACTCTTGTACCAATGCGTGACATTGCGCAGGCTCTCGGCAAAAAGGTTCTTTGGGTAGATGGCGGTCTTATAATTGCAGGCGAAAACCCCGAAACAGTTCATTCCTATGAATGGGTTCAGGATATGACCGAGGATTATTTCGGAATAAGATAAATAAAAAATTATGGAAGGACGGTTGAAAATTTCAACCGTCCTTCTACTTTGCATAACTGTAGTATATTCCTTTAAAAATTGCTTCAAATTATGGAACAATTATATCATAATGCATTTGACATTTCCGTCTTTCAAGAAATAATACAACTTTTTAAAGAAATAGTTATGTTGACATAGAGCATATTTGTAGATATAATTATATTAAAGAGTTGTTAAAAAACTTATTAAAAGAGGTGACCAGGATGAAAAAACAAATTGCATTAATTATATGCCTGGCTATGCTTTTGGGGTTATCCTCAACTGTATCGGCAAATGTTACCATTCCCTTGCCCGGAACAGAGCATGCTTTTGGTGAATACAAAGGCTCAAATGTAACTCCTGTTCAGGTATCTTCAAGCAAAGCTGTGGGACACTATTTTGAAACTGACTTGCCTTTATTGAAATACAGTTGTCGTTGCCCCAGTTATTCTGACAGTATCGGCTCTCTTACCATGTCGGTCTATCAATGGTCAGGCACTTACAACGAAACGATAAAAAACACCCCCATTGCAACAAAAACATATACAAATTTTGCAGATAATGCTACTCTGTCAATAGCCACTGACAGCTTGGCTTATTCCGGAAAATTCCTTGTTCTTTTCCACAATCCTCAGCAGACGGTAGGTGTATGGCAAAGTAATGGAACTGTTTATGACGGAGTTGTCAGCAATGTTTATGTAGGTGGAAAGCTTACAGAAAATGTTACCCTTCAGGCTAATTACACCACCGGTGAAAAAATCATGGTAAATGATGTTTCGCGTTCTGTTCGCAACGCCTTCAACCAGGTTCAGGCTGAGGATTATGACAGAGCCATTGGTACTTATTCCGTTAAAAACTCAAGCCTTTCAGTTGACTTTATAAATACAGTTACCTCTTATGCTGATATTGATTTTGGTACGACCTCTCCAAAAAGTATAACAATGAAGGTATTGCCCCAAAACTGTGCCAGCGATGGTGGTGAAGTACATATATTTCTCGACAACCCGGTAAATGGTCCCAAAATAGCCGAAATTTATTTTGAATATAAGGACCAGATACCTGTGTGGATGGACATTACCGATGATATTTCCGGAACAATAACAGGTGTACATGATGTTTACCTTGTTTTCGGTGGATATGCGTATTCCATCGACTTCTTTCAGTTCTCAAAAAATGCGGCAATCCCTGATTATTTCGATGAAAGACTGTCAAATTTCATCCCTGTTCCCGACAGTATGATTACTGATTATTACAACGACACCTGGTCAGCTACCGACATGATGGGCAGAAAGCTTCCCGGTTATGAAACTGTTGGTGAATATGACCCTGAACGCCAGGTGGCACTTTTCTACTGGACAGTTCATGCTCGTTCAAAACAACTGGACGCAGCTGATGTAAACAGCAATCAGGCAACAATAAAAAACTACCTTAGAAAAAATCCCGGCAGCACCGAATCGGATATTAAAAATGCTTTTTCCTGGCGGAATCAGGATGGTACAACAGGCAACTGGGGCAAGGGCTTAACCGAATGGAACGAATCCATTTACGGTTATTATAATGGTCTGGACTCCTGGGTAATGCGTAAACAAGCGGAGCTTCTTTCAAGTGCAGGAGTTGATGCTCTGTTCTTTGATACCACAAACTTAAGTGATACCTTTACCGGCGGATTTATGACCCTTGCCGGTACACTTCATAAAATGAGGCAAGAAGGCACCAGAACTCCTCAGATTTCCTTTATGCTTCCTTTTAATGCCAGCACATTTACCACAACAAGTCTTCAAAGACTGTATCAGATTATGTACGGAGTTGGACTTTACAGTGATGTATGGTATTACTGGGATGGCAAGCCTGTTATTATGGGTTACCCGGAAGACCTTAATAATCCTTCAGGTTATGCAGATATTGATGCTCTTAACGAAGAAATAAAAAGCTTTTTTACCTTCCGTCCTGCTCAGGCATCATACTTCACAGGACCAACCCGTTCTGATCAATGGCCATGGCTTGAGGTTTACCCTCAACACGGCTTTGTACCTCTTACAAACAGCAAATATGCTTACGAGTGTGTATCTGTAGGTACCGCGCAGAATGCTAACTCTAAAGGACTTACTGCCATGAATGGCGAGGGGGTTTTCGGCAGAAGCTATACATATAAAAACAAACACTCCCTGCTTTCGGAGGAAAGTAAATATTATGGCTATAACTTCCAGGAGCAATGGGACAGAGCCCTTGAGCTTAATCCCAAAATGGTATTCATAACCGGCTGGAACGAAAGGATTGTAAGTCAACATACCGAGTGGGAGGGTGTCAAGGGTGCATTCCCCGATCAATACAACGATGAGTACAGCCGTGATATCGAACCCACAAAGGGCGATTTTAAGGATACCTATTATTACCAGATGGTAGCAAACATCCGTAAATTCAAGGGTGTTCGTCCCACACCGGTGGCAAATAATGAAAAAACCATCAAAATCAGCGGCACTTTTTCACAGTTTGATGATGTTCGGCCCACATATTATGCATATCCGGGTGGCACAGAAAAAAGAGAATTCTATTCACAGGCAAAAAAATTTTATTACTATAACGACACCGGCAGAAATGACATAGTGCTTTCAAAGGTGGCAAGGGACAGCGATTATCTGTATTTCTATGTGAAAACAAATGAAAGTATAACGGATTATACAGACCCAAACTGGATGCAGCTTTTCATCAATACCGACCGTACCTATAAAACCGGTTGGGAGGGCTACGATTTTGCAGTGAATATTGAAAAACCCTCCGGAACCACGAGTGCCACTCTTTCCTACACCGGCGATGGCTGGAATTGGAAGCCTGTTGCGAAAATCAATTATAAACGAAGCGGTAACCAGATGTTCATCCGTGTTCCGCGTAAAGCACTTGGTCTTACCAACAAAACGATTGATATTGAGTTTAAATGGATTGACAATATGCAAAACCCCGGCGATATTATGGATGTTTATAACAACGGTGATGCCGCGCCAATAGGCAGGTTTGCATACCGCTATACCGAAACAACAAAAAAAGATAAAACTCCTGTTGATGAACCCGTAACCGTAAGCGATTTGAAGCTGAATCAGCACAAGCATTCTGTAATTATGGCAATCGGCAATACCACAGCATTTGCCGGAGGTAAGCAGAAAACTCTTGATGCAGCACCTCAGCTTATAAATGAAAAAACCATGATTCCCCTTCGTTTCTTCTCGGAAGGCTTTGGTGCGGATGTAACTTGGAACGACGCTACCCGTACAGCCACAGTTTCCCTTGACGGTAACACAGTAATTATTACTGTTGGTAAAAACACAATGGAGGCAAACGGCACCGAGATAAGCCTTGAAAGCCCTGCTGTAATAGTGAACGGCAGAACTCTTGTACCAATGCGTGACATTGCTCAGGCTCTTGGCAAAAAGGTTCTTTGGGTAGATGGCGGTCTTATAATCGCAGGCGAAAACCCTGAAACAGTTCATTCCTATGAATGGGTTCAGGATATGACTGAGGATTATTTCGGAATCAGATAATACAAAAAGCGGCTGAAAAATCCAGCCGCTTTTTTGACTTTTTTTCAGAGATAACTTGTATTTTTTCGGACAGTTCTTATTCATATTGACTTTTTCTGTAAAATTTAGTATAATTGAATATATCAATCAGTCCGAAAAGGGGGAATTCAAATGAAAAACAAATTGTTGTGTGTACTATTATGTACAATACTGTTATTATCCAATAGCAGTATTGCCTTTGCACGGATTATCTATCATCCCGACACTCCGGAAATTAAAATTACAAACTATAACGAGAAAGTTCACGCACCTCAGAAGATAACTGCAGGAAGCACGGTTGGTCACTATTTTGAAACCACAAAACCTGTTATACGGTATGTGGCACATTGTCCCAGCTACAGCGACAATATCGGTAGTCTGACCCTTTCTTTATATAAGTGGGCAGGAAGCTACAATGATACAATAAACACTACACCTCTTGCAACTCAGAGGCACGAGAATTTCCCGGATAACTCATACATTTCAGTATATGTTGATGATTACCAAAACTGCAAAGGCGCCCTGCTGGCCGTACTGTCGCAGTCCAGTCAGGATGTTGGCGTATGGATAACCGATGACATTGCAGACGGATACAACAACAAAGTATATATTAACGGTAACGCAACCCCCGGAAAAGCATTCGGCTGTAAGGTTTATACAGTATTTACTGAATTATTGGTAGATAACATCGAAAACGGAACAAGAGATCCCTACTCTGTTACAAGAGGCGCTTCCTTTGACTCGGTAACTGAAAAAATGACCGTAGGTTCTCAAGTTATAGGTCCTGCAAAAACCGGACAGATTGCAGGCTATGCGGATATGGATTTCGGTGACACTCCGCCTAAAGGACTTATTATGAACCTGAATCCTGAAAAGGTTTCGGACGGTGATGTGGGTCAGGTACAGATAAGAGCTGATAACCCTGAAAACGGTCCGATTATTGCAAATGTGTATTTTGAATACGACAGCCAGATTGAAGAATTTCAGGACATTCCGGTAAATATTGATACCGATATTACAGGTGTGCACGACATATATCTTATCTTCTACGGTTTCAACTACCTCATGAATAACTTCCGATTTACCAGAGAGGAAGTGGGCCTTTCAAGGTGGGACCAAAAAGTTGCCGACTTTGAGCCTGTGGCGGAAAGTTCTCTTGTTGATTATTATTCTGATACCTGGTCAGCAACAGATATGATGGGCAGAAGGCTTCCCGGCTATGAAACAGTAGGTGCCCGTGATGAAGACAGAGAAATTACCATGTTCTACTGGACCTGGCACGCTCACGCCGCCCATATGACACCCGGAAATGTGTACAACAATGAAGCAACTCTTAAGCGGTATCTCCGTAAAAATCCCGGTGGCACAGAAGCTGATATTAAAAATGTTTTCGGGTGGACAAATGCTGACGGTACCTACGAGGGTTGGGGCAACAGCGCAACCGGAAACTTCTGGTGGAACGAATCAATTTACGGTCATTACAACGGACTTGATTCCTGGGTAATGCGTAAGCAGATGGAGCTTCTTTCTGCCGCTGAGGTGGATGGACTTTTCTTTGATGCAACCAATGGTGCCCGCACCTTTACCGGTGGCTATATGACTCTTGCAAAAACTCTGCACGAAATGCAGCAGGATGGCATAAAAACGCCGAAAATTTCTTTCATTATGCCATTTACCGCAAGCGAAAACACCAATGAGGATTTAAGAAGGATTTACCAGTCTATGTACAAGCACGGACTTTACAGCGATACCTGGTATTACTGGGACGGCAAACCGGTGCTTATGGCATACCCCGAGATGCTTAAAATTGATACATTTTATAATGATTTGAATTCCCTTCATAGGGAAATCGAGGATTTCTTCACCTTCAGACCTGCTCAATCATCGTATTTTCTGGGGCAGGTAAGAGAAAATCAATGGTCCTGGCTACAGGCATATCCTCAGCACGGATTTACTCCAATGACAGGTAAGTACAACTATGAAATGGTAGCCGTAGGCACAGCGCAAAATGCTTCAAACGGTGCTCTTACTGCCTTCAACGGTGACGGTGTTTATGGCAGAAGCTACACATATAAGGATAAATTTGCTCTTTACAGCGATGACAGTAAATATTACGGTTATAATTTCCAGGAGCAATGGGACAGAGCCCTTGAACTTAATCCGAAAATGATATTCATTACCGGCTGGAACGAGTACACGGCAGGTCACTATACCGAGTGGATGGGTGTTAAGGGCGCTTTCCCTGACCAGTACCGTGATGAATACAGCCGCGATATTGAGCCAATCAAGGGAGATTTTAAGGATAATTACTACTATCAGATGGTAGCAAACATCCGCAGATTCAAAGGTGTAAGACAAACTCCATCATCATCTTATGATGTTACAATCAAGACATCCGACCCATACACCCCATTCAACAATGTAACTCCTACTTATTACGCCTTTCCCGGCGGAACGGACCCAAGAGCATTTTACGGTGACCGCAAAGCGAACTATTATACCAACACAACCGGCAGAAATGATATTGTTCTCACTAAGGTTGCCAAGGATAAAACTTACATATACTTCTATGTAAGAACTGCAGAAAACCTTACCGCTTATACGGATCCCAACTGGATGCAACTGTTTATAAACATTGACCGTACCTACAAAACAGGTTGGGAAGGTTACGATTTTGCGGTTAACATCACTCCCCCAACAAAGAAAACCTCTGCGGTTCTTTCTTTCACAGAGGACGGCTGGAACTGGAAGGATGTTGGTGATATCACATACACTTACAACAAAAATCAAATGATGGTGCGTATCCCCCGAAAATCTCTCGGTGTTTACGGAACCGAGCTTGATTTTGAGTTTAAGTGGATTGACAATATGCAAAACCCCGGTGATATTATGGATGTTTATAACAACGGTGATGCCGCACCAATAGGCCGATTTGCATACCGCTATACCGAAACAACAAAAAATGATAAAACTCCTGTTGATGAACCTGTAACTGTAAGCGATTTGAAGCTGAATCAGCACAAGCACTCTGTAATTATGGCAATAGGCAAAACTACAGCTTTTGCCGGAGGCAAGCAGAAAACCCTTGAGGCTGCACCTCAGCTTATAAACGACAAAACCATGATTCCCCTTCGTTTCTTCTCAGAAGGCTTTGGTGCAGAGGTTAACTGGAACGATACTTTAAAAACCGCAACTGTTTCCCTTGACGGTAACCTTGTCAGCATTACTGTTGGTCAAAACAAAATGGTGGCAAACGGCACCCAGGTAAGCCTTGAAAGCCCTGCTGTAATAGTGAACGGAAGAACTCTTGTTCCTATGAGAGACATAGCGCAGGCCCTTGGCAAAAAAGTTCATTGGGTAGACGGCGGTCTTATAATTGCAGGCGAAAACCCCGAAACCGTTCATTCCTACGAATGGGTTCAGGATATGACCGAGGATTATTTGGGTATAAGGTGACATTTACAAAAAAAGGCTGAATTTTTCAGCCT
>JAZQCS010000036.1:0-10266 GCA_045546415.1 Clostridia bacterium
ACTACTTGATTTTATTTGAAATATAAGGTATAATAGAAGCCAAGAGGGAAAAATTATAAGGAGGCAATTGAATCATGAAAAAAATAATATCCTTTGCACTGATGTTTATCCTTGTTTTTTCGGCTGTTGGAGTAATGGCAGCCGAACCCGGCATGAACAACTTTAAGGCAAAAAACACATACGGACCGTCGGTTTACACAGATGTTCCCGAAGCAGAATGGTATAGTGTTTCGGTAAAAAAATGTTATGAGCTTGCACTTATGTTGGGTAACGGTGACGGCAAGTTTAACCCTGAGGGAAATGTTACACTTGCGGAGGCAATAACAATGGCATCCCGTGTTTATAACATATATAACGGTGGTGACGGTACCCTTGATACCTCAAGCGGTAACAACTGGTATGACGGGATTGTAAGCTATGCTGTATCAAAAAATATTATTAAAGCTAATGATTTTACGGGCTACGAGAGGGCTGCAACCAGAGCTGAAATGGCGTATATTTTTGCCGGTTCTCTTCCGGGCACGGAGTATAATGTAATTAACGAAAAAATTTCCGCACCGGATGTTAAAAACACCGATAAATTCAGCAACGAAATACTCAAGCTTTACAAAGCGGGTATTGTTGTCGGCAGCGATGATGCTCACAATTTCTTCCCGGCATCCAACATTAAACGATGTGAGGCTGCAGCTATTATATGCCGCGTTGTTGATAAAACTCAGCGTATAAAGCTTGAAACAAAAGAATCTGAAAATTCCGGTAATAGCGGTAATTCCGGGGATGATACAGAGGACGATGACTTGTTTGAAGAAGACTTTGAAGAGGACTTTTACGAGCCTGATGACGATTATATTCCTGAGGATGAAGTTTCAGATGAAAAGCTTTTCGATGACGGTAAAGAAGAAAAATGGAATGGTGTTCTTGATGCAACCTTTGGTGCACCTACAAGCAAATACACAGCAGATTATAAAAACCATAACGACAAGCTTTATATAGCATTTAAAGGCAATTTTGCAGAGGAGACCCTTGACCTTTCAAAGCTTCGTTTCGGTTATGCATATATTGACTGGACAACAGAAGAACTGTTCTTTGTGGGAAGGGATGTACATCTGCAGGGAAGTTATGAAAAGAAAAACAGCAGAAATGAAATTTCCGGAAAGGGACAGTATTTTACATCTCAGCGAAAGCTTGAGGGTGAGGATTTTGTAATAATAGAAATCTATCTTACCGAAAGTGATGCCAGAGCAGTTAAGGCTATTGAAAAGTTTGACCAGGCAGGACAGAATGAAGCAAACCCGATTGTTGTTGCAGTTGAGGAAGGTTTCAGTAAGAGCCTGAAGCCGACATATATTATTATAAACAAGGTATACAAGAGACTGGAAATTAACAATATGGATTCCATTTCGGGAGACATACAGTTCTATGCAAATGAATCCGGTGATAAAACAACCGGCTCTGACCTTCAGCCTGTAATTCTTCTGGAAAGCTCTGTAGTTATTCTTATGGAGTGTGATACAATCACCTTTGAAACAGAGGAAGGCAAAAACACTTATGAAATCGGCAGATCCGAACTTGAAAACGGTATAGATATATAAATTAATACAATTCAAAAAAAACTCCGTTTTTAGGCGGTTCAGCTTAGGGAGAAATCGGTTTTAGCTTGATATTTTTCGTTACTACAAAACAAAAAAATGCGGAAATACGTCAGTATTACCGCATTTTTTATGTGTTGTATTATTCAAAAAATCTCTAATCAAAAACTGTAAAGAGCAAAAATATTGCTCTTTACACCCTTAAAAATCTCAAGTTCAAATGCAGAACAAGGCAAAATCACGGAGGAATCCTGTCGGATTTCAAGTGTTTTTAACGAAGTTATGCGTTGAAATTGTGGTTTTTGGGCGAATTATCACTAAGATGAACCGCCTTTACGGAGTTTTTTGAATTTATGGAAGTTTAGGGTGAAAGAAGCTATTGACAAACATAAAAGAATGTGGTATACTCATTTGTGGTAATTTAAAAAATGAGAAAAACACAAGGGGGAAGCTATGTCAGAAAACATCATTATTGTACTTAAAACCAACCTGAATAATCTGAGTCGGGTGGAAAAAAAGATAGCAACTGTTATAATAAAATCTCCTGAAAAATTCATAAAGCTTTCCATGGAGGAGCTTGCAAAAAATGCAGAGGTTTCGCAGGGAAGCATAATTAATTTTTCAAAAAAATATGCAGGCGGCGGGTTTCCTGAACTGAAGCTGAAGGTTTCGGCATGTATAAGCGGTTTAAAGGAACAACAATTCAATGTTGTATATGAGAATGACACAATGAAAAGTGCTTTGAAGAAAAACATTGAATTACACAGTAATGCTTACGGTATCACCTACGAAATAAACAACGAAAGCACTATGAAAGCCGTTGCGGAAAAAATTTTAAAAGCAAAAAAAGTGGAAATTTACGGTGTTTTTTGCTCGGCGGCGGTGGCAACGGATTTTTGCTATCAATTACTTTTGTGTGGAGTGCCCGCGGCTTTTGTCAGCGATATACTGACCTGTTCGGTTTCTGCATCAATGCTGAGAAAGGATTCTCTGGTTATTGCAATTTCCTCATCGGGATACACAAGGGATATTATTGATGCGGTAAAAAATGCAAAGAAAAACAATGTTCCCATTGTGGCAATAACCTCAAACATCAACTCTCCGCTGGCAAAACTATCGGACTATGTCCTTGTGGCGGCGGCAAGCGGAAATTCGCTGAGCGGTGCGGCGGCGGAAATCCGTTCTTCTCAGCTTCTGCTTACAGATACAATATGTTCGTATATACGAAGCAAAAAAGAAAAAAGCGAAAAATATGCTGAGTTAAAGAAAATTCTGAGCTCGCACAATATAGATGAGGTGGATTATGAATAAAAATGTAAAAAATGCCATTTGCATCGGTTTTCTTTGCTCGGTTTCCTACCTTGCCGTTTACATTGCCCGAAACATTCTGGGTGCGGTTACACCGCAGATGATAGCTGATGGTTACACCGAAGCTTACATTGGCAAGGTTTCCTCTGTTTACTTTGTTTTTTATGCTGTAGGGCAGCTTATAAATGGAGCAATAGGGGACAGAATAAAAGCTCGTTACATGATAAGCTTAGGGCTTTTTATGGCGGGAGTTACGAACGTGATTTTCTCCGCCATATCGGCTACAAATCCAAATGTTGCCCTGATTGTTTACGGTTTTACAGGCTTCTTCCTTTCGATGATATACGGACCTATGACCAAGGTTGT
This sequence comes from Clostridia bacterium, assembly GCA_045546415.1. Classification (GTDB taxonomy): domain Bacteria; phylum Bacillota; class Clostridia; order RUG12999; family RUG12999; genus RUG12999. The sequence continues at coordinate 3,264 of JAZQCS010000036.1, forward strand.
GGCGGAAAACACATTGCCTGAGCACGCAACAAGGTGTAGTTTGGGATACACTTTTTCCTCCTTTTTCGGGTCGCCTCTTGCGGGGGTTCTTGCAGCATTGCTTGTATGGCAGAATGTATTCGCGGCAAGCAGTACTGTTCTTGGGGTAATGGCAATAGTTTGTTTTGTAAGTTTTATTATTCTTGAAAAAAAGGGGATTGTAAAATATAATCAATACAAAATAGAAAAGGAAAAAGGCGGAAGCATAAAGCTTTTGCTGAAATATAGAATTGTAAAGTTCACCCTTATTGCAATACTCACCGGTGTTGTGAGAACAACGGTGGTTTTCTGGATGCCTACTTACATATCACAATATCTTGAGTTTTCTCCGGAAACATCTGCAATGCTCTTTACCGTGGCAACATTTGTTATTTCATTTACCGCTTTTGTGTCCGTGTTTACCTATGAAAAGCTCGGCAGAAATATGGACCTTACCATTTTACTTATGTTTGTAGCATCTGCGGTGTTCTTCGCTTTTGTTTATTTTGTAAAAATCCCATGGATTAACATTACGTTCCTTGTGCTTGCAATAATGGCATCGAACGGTGCGGCAACAATGCTGTGGAGCAGATATTGTCCAAGTCTGCGGGATACCGGAATGGTATCGGGAGCAACGGGCTTTCTGGATTTCACAAGCTATATGGCTGCCGCGGCATCAAGTACAATTTTTGCAAATGCGGTGTCAGGCATCGGTTGGGGAAATCTTATCCTTGTGTGGATGGGACTTATGATTATTGGTATAATTATAGCCCTTCCGCTAAAAAAAAGCTCTGAACTTTAGGTTCAGAGCTTTTTTGTGCTAAAAATTCAATTAAGCAAGTTCAGCAAAGTACTTGATTGTTCTTACCATCTGGCTTGTGTAAGAGTTTTCGTTATCGTACCAGGAAACAACCTGTACTTCGAAAAGGTCTTCACCGATGGGGCAAACCATTGTCTGAGTAGCATCGAAAAGAGAACCGAATCTCATACCGATAACATCGGAAGAAACGATCTGGTCTTCGTTGTAGCCGTAGGATTCAGAAGCAGCAGCCTTCATAGCAGCATTGATGCCTTCTTTTGTTACATCCTTACCTTTAACAACAGCTGTAAGAATTGTTGTAGAACCTGTGGGAACGGGTACACGCTGAGCGGAACCGATAAGCTTACCGTTAAGTTCAGGAATTACAAGACCGATAGCCTTTGCAGCACCTGTAGAGTTGGGAACGATGTTAGCAGCACCTGCTCTTGCACGGCGAAGGTCACCCTTTCTGTGAGGACCGTCAAGAATCATCTGGTCGCCTGTGTAAGCGTGGATTGTGCTCATGATACCGCTCTGAATGGGAGCGTAATCGTTAAGAGCCTTAGCCATGGGAGCAAGACAGTTTGTTGTGCAGGATGCAGCAGAAATGATTGTGTCGTTTGCATCAAGGGTGTTTTCGTTAACACCGAAAACAACAGTCTTAAGGTCGTTACCTGCAGGAGCAGAAATTACAACCTTCTTAGCACCGGCATCAATGTGAGCCTGGCTCTTTTCTTTGGAACAGTAGAAACCTGTACACTCAAGAACAACATCTACACCAAGTTCTCCCCAGGGAGCATCTTTAGCATCTTTAATAGCGTAGATTTTGATTGTCTTACCGTCAACTGTGATGGAATCTTCGCCTGCTTCTACAGTGTGAAGACCTTCACCCATTTTACCGCAGTAGCCACCCTGTGCTGTGTCATACTTTAAAAGATGAGCAAGCATTTTAGGATCTGTAAGGTCGTTGATTGCAACTACCTCATAGCCTTCTGCACCGAACATCTGACGGAAAGCAAGTCTTCCGATTCGTCCGAAACCGTTAATAGCAACTTTTACCATTTTTTATTCCTCCTAAAAATAATTTATAAAATTTTATTCAACGGTAATTTTGGTAATTACCGGTTGAGTCACGGGGTTACTCATTTCGCCTGAGTAGGGGTTAGCGGTAACAGGTGTGGAAGCTACAGCATCCAATACATCAAGACCTTCTGTTACCTTGCCGAATGCCGCATACTGACCGTCAAGGAAAGTGGCATCCGCATCACAGATGAAGAACTGTGAGCTTGCACTGTTGGGATTCTGTGAGCGTGCCATGGAGATGGTGCCTCTGGTGTGGGAAATTTTGTTGGGAACGCCGTTTGCAAGGAATTCACCCTTAATGTTCTCACCGCTTCCACCGGTACCGGTACCGTGGGGACAACCGCCCTGAATCATAAAGCCTTTGTATATTCTGTGAAAGGTAAGGCCATCGTAAAAGCCTTCCTTTGCAAGCTTTTCAAAATTCGCCGCTGTAATGGGTGCACTTTCGTGATCAAGCTCTAAAACAATGTCACCAAAGCCCTCTATTGTAATTTTAACCATAATAAGCTCCTTTATAACCGTATTTAAAGGGAGTGTTAAAGATTTAACAAAGATGCCATACACAAAACCCCTTATATCATACAAATAATATTATACCAATAAATCTTGTTTTTTGCAAGAGTTTTTTTATAATTTGTTAATTTTTACAAAAAAGGGGTGTAACTCCTGCCGGTATTAGGTATAATTAAATAATGTATTGACAGAAACAAGGTTTTCTGTTATTATATAATAGTAAATATTTTTTATTCGGAGGCGTAAAAATGAATAATTTTAAAGGATTTATACACGAGTATTTTGAAAAAAACAAGCAGATTATATTATCTGAAATAAAAGACCTTGTGAGTATACCTTCCGTAAATGACGGAAACTATGGCGGTGCTGTGAAAACCGTGCTTGAAAAAGGTGCGGCATTGGCGGAAAAGTATGGCTATACCACAGAAATTCACGAAAAATATGTTGTTGCAAGGTTCGGAAACGGAACAAAAAAAGTGGGCGTGTTTGCACATCTTGATGTTGTACCCGTTGAGGAGGCTGACTGGACGGTAACAAAGCCTTTTGAAATGCTTGAAAAGGACGGATTTCTTTTCGGCAGAGGTGTGGACGATAACAAGCAGGCAGCGGTTTTTGCCTGTCATTACCCCGAAATTATAAAGCAGTCGGGAATGCCCTTTGATGCACAGCTTGTGCTTTACCTTGGAGGAAACGAGGAACAGGGTATGGATGATATTGAGGAGTTTGCAAAAAAAGAGCAGATGCCGGATATTTCGGTTGTTCCGGACAATGCGTTTCCTGTTTGTGTAGGTGAAAAAACTCTTATAGGGGTTGAGCTTACCGCAAAAACACCCTTTGAAACAATAGAAAATATCTGCGGCGGTGCGGCTTTCAACATTATGCTTGGTAAAATAGAGAGTGTGCTTAAAAACGGAGAAAAGGAAAGTGCAGAAGGGCTTTCTGCTCATGCGGCATATCCCGAAGGCTCTGTTAATGCAGGCGGTGTGCTTTACGGTAAGCTTATGGAGAACCCTTCAGTTTCCGAAAATGATAAAAAAATTCTTTCAGCAGCAAAATCCTTTACGGAAAAATATTACGGTGAGGTTTTCGGTTTTGAAGGTGAGGAAGAGGGTTTTGGTAAAAACACTTGTGTAAATGGTATTGTAAAAACAGTTGACGGCAGACTTTCGCTTAATTTTGACATCAGATGCGGGGCGGAAACCGATTCCGACGAGGTGCTTGAAAAGGTAAAAGCAAAAGCTGAAGAAAAAGGCTTTGAAATGAAAATTATCCGCAACGAAAAGGGCTTTAAAAATCCTGTTACACCTCTTGTTGAAAAGCTTGTTGCAATTTACAAGGAAAGTTCGGGCAAAGAAAAAGATTCATATTATTTCTCGGGTGGCGGTACCTATGCAAGAAAGCTTAAAAACGCATACAGTGTTGGTACCTCGGTACCTCTCGGAGAAAACCCGGGATTGCCCGAGGGTCACGGCGGAGCACATCAGCCCGATGAGTGTATTTCGGTGAAAGGAATGTTTATGGGGGCGGAAATTGTTTTTGAAATGGTGATGGAAGCCTCAAAATAAAGGGGGAGCTTGTGTGAAAAAAACTGTAAAAATTGTGGGAATTGTTCTTGCTATTGTAATGCTGATGAGCATGGGCGCATCGGCGGCGTTTGTGAGGAATATTGTAAACGGTGACAGTACTGCAACGGCACTTGGACAAGGTAAAAGAAGAGCTGCGGATATGAAAGAGTCGGACATTATGGCTCAGGTGATTGTTGTACCTGAGGGGAAACGGCTTGTGAAGGTGGAAATTTGTTGTGCAAGCTGGGGAAACTCCGTAGGTGACCTGACACTGTCCATATATAATTGGAATCAAACCTACGACAAGTCTGTTTTTACAAAGCCGGTTGTCACAAAAACTTTTCGTGATTTTTCCGATAATGCAAAGCTTTATGTTACAATTGATGCGAATAGAAAAGTTTCGGGAAAACTGCTTGTTACACTCAGCGGTGCAACCGAAAAGGTAGGACCCTGGTACTATGACAAGTCTGCCTCGCACTCGTATTTATTTTTTGTTAACGGAGAACAGATCGACGGAGGCTTTGACGGCAGCTTTTTTACGGCAACCGCAGGGGAAGCTCCCGATACAGCCGCTGCAAAAAGAAGTGCATATGAAACAATTCCTATGGGAGAATTTGATTCGGGTAACGGAGTGGAAAAAAAAGCACAAACCGTTGACGGAAAAAAACAATTAGTGGCGAATATAAATCACGGCGGATATGCAGGATTTGAAGGTGTGGATTTTGGTACCGAGGGTGCAAAGGGTGTTGAGTTCAAGGTTAAGATAATGGGGCTTGACAGTGACAATGCACAAATTCAGGTGGTGCTGGACGACCCTGCAAACGGTCCGGTCATTGCGGAATGTCTGCTTGAGTATCACGAATATGAAGATTTTATCGAAACAGTATCCTGCGAAATTACCGAAAAGGTAACGGGTGTACACAATGTGTATGTTACTTTTACCGATGACGAATACAGACCACTTGAAATGGTGTTCACAAGGGATGTGCCCGGGGAGGATTACTATGCAAAACGCCTTCGTGAGTTTAACGAAACCCGGGATTTTACCTTGAAATCCACTTATAGCGATACCTGGACGGCTACAGATATGCTTGGCAGAAAGATTGCGGATTACACCGGGGCGGGAAAGCATAATCCTGATAAGCAGGTGGGTATGTTCTACTGGACATGGCACGCCACCAAAGTCAAACTTAGCCTTGGCTCATTCAGCAACAACCAGGAGGTGCTTGACACCTATAACGGAGATATAAGCGAGATAAAAAACAATGCGGCTTACCCCAAATGGGGAAGCGTCGGTTTCTGGAACGAGTCGGTTTACGGACATTATCACGGACTTGATGAGTGGGTAATGCGCAAGCATATGGAGCTCCTTGCGGCTGCAGGGGTTGACGGTTTGTTTTTCGACAGCACCAACGGCTCAATTACCTGGGTGGGCGGCTATATGAAGCTTGGTCAGGTTATGCACGAAATGCACCGTGACGGTATTCAGACTCCCGGTATGGCATTTATGTTGCCCTTCAGCGATACCGAAAACACGGTACTTTCTCTTGAAAAGATTTACGAGCATATGTATTCCAAGGGTCTGTACAGCGACTGTTGGTACTATTTTGACGGAAAGCCTGTAGTTATGGCATATTACGGAATGCTTGGTATGGAAACCGCCTATGCCGATGTAAATGAACAACATCGGGAAATCAGGGATTTCTTCACCTTCCGTCCCGCTCAGGCAAGCTATTTTTCAGGTCCTCAGCAAGATGACCACTGGCCCTGGCTGGAGGTTTATCCCCAGCACCCTTACGGTGAAAGTGAAAAATACGGTTGTGAATGTGTATCGGTTGGCGTTGCACAGAATGCCAGCGATGCAGGTCTTGTGGCAATGAACGGCTATGATGTTTACGGCAGAAGTTATACATATAAGGACAGATTTTCAAGGCTGTCCGACACATCAAAATATTACGGCTACAATTTTCAGGAGCAATGGGACAGAGCATTTCAGCTTAACCCGGAATTTGTGTTTGTAACCGGATGGAACGAATGGACGGCAGGTCACCACGAGATGTGGGGTGCAGATGAGGCTACAGGTGCATATCCTGATACCTTTTCTGATGAATACAGCCGTGATATAGAGCCTACAAAAGGTGATTTTAAGGATACCTATTATTATCAGCTTGTGGATAATGTACGTAAGTTTAAAGGGGTAAGACCCACTCCAGAGGCAAGCGGAGAAAAGACAATCTCCCTTGAGGGCGATTTTGCTCAATGGGAGGATGTGGGTCCTGAATTTATAGGTTTCAAGGGCGGTACTGATCCACGAAATGCCCGGAAACAAAGCACCGGAAACATTAAAGCGTATTACACAAATAACACGGGCAGAAACGATATTGTACTCTCAAAGGTGGCAAGGGATAAGGATAATGTTTATTTCTATGTTGAAACAGCAGAAAACCTTACACCTTTCACCGGTGACAGTTGGATGAGGCTGTTTATCAATACCGACCGCACCTTTAAGACGGGCTGGGAGGGCTACGATTTTGCTCTGAACATTGAGAAGGCAACGGCGGACAAGCTTATCCTTTCAGAAACAGCAGCCGGCTGGAACTGGAAAAAGACGGCGGAGGTTGATTATACGCTTGAGGGCAACAAAATGATGGTTGCCATTCCCCGAAAAGCTCTTGGGATAGAGGAATTTGTTGATGTTGAGTTCAAATGGAACGATAATATGCAGGAGCAGGGTGACATAATGGATTTCTATACCAACGGTGATACTGCTCCCATCGGCAGATTCAGCTATCATTATACAGAGGATGCATCAAAGGCAAAAAAACCGACGGATGAGTATGTTGAGCCTTGCAAGACAGATAAAGATATTTTACGGTACTCGGTTATTATGAAAATAGGGGAATCGAAAGCCTTTGTGCGAAACGAGGAAACTCGTATTGATGAGAATAATTCTGATGTTCACCCTATGATAGTAAGGGACAAAACTATGGTGCCCATACGTTTTCTGACAGAAAACCTCGGAGCA
>JAZQCS010000037.1:0-36161 GCA_045546415.1 Clostridia bacterium
ATTGACGGTGACCCTGCTGCGGCTTACCGTTACACCGAATCGAGAATGTCAAAAATCTCGGAAGAAATGCTTACGGATATTGAAAAGGAAACGGTAGATTTCGCCATGAACTTTGACGAAACCCGTCCTGAGCCCCAGTGCCTTCCTTCAAGGTTTCCCAACCTTTTGTTAAACGGAAGCTCCGGTATTGCGGTAGGTATGGCAACCAACATTCCTCCCCACAACCTTCGCGAGGTTTGCGATTGCTGTATTGCAATGCTTGACAATCCGGATATGAATGTTGATGAAATTATGGAATACATCAAAGGTCCGGATTTCCCCACAAAGGGAATTATAATGGGCGTGAGAGGTATACGCAGTTATTTTGAAACCGGCAGAGGTAAAATGATGATGCGTGCCAAAACTGAAATTGAGGACCACGGCAGCAAGCAGGAAATTATTGTTACTGAAATCCCCTATCAGGTTAATAAAACAAAGCTTATAGGAAGCATTTACGACCTTATAAAAAATAAAACTGTAGACGGTCTGGCATCTGTTAACGATGAATCCGGTATGGCAGGTATGAGAATTGTTATTGAGCTTAAAGCCGGAGCAAACGCAAATGTTGTTCTGAACAAGCTTTATAAGCACACTCAGCTTCAGGAAAGCTTTTCAACCATTATGCTTGCTCTTGATGGCGGTGTACCCAAGGTTATGGGTATGAATCAGGTGCTTAATGCTTATATCAACCACCGTAAGGATGTTGTTACACGCCGTACCCGTTTTGACCTGGACAAGGCTATGAAGCGTGCCCACATTTTAGAGGGTCTGCGCATTGCAATTGACCACATTGATGAAATAATCAAAACCATCCGTGCATCTCACAGCTTGCAGGATGCTAAAAATAATCTTATGGAAGGCTTCGGTCTTACTGATCCTCAGGCTCAGGCTATTGTAGATATGCGTCTTGCCCGTCTTACCGGTCTTGCCCGTGAGGAAATTGAAACAGAATATAATGAATTAACAGAAAAAATTGCCTATTATAATGCGGTACTTTCGGATGAAAATATGGTAAAAGACATTGTAAAAACCGAACTTTCGGAAATTTCCGATAAATACGGTGACGACCGCAGAACCGCCATTGAATTCTCCGAACAGGATATTGACATTGAAGACCTTATCCCCCGTGAGGAAAACATTGTAACACTTACCCATTTTGGTTATGTGAAACGCCTTCCTACTGATACTTACAAGGCTCAGCGCCGCGGCGGACGGGGAATCAGCGGTATGTCAACCCGTGAGGAAGATTTCGCTGAGGATTTAATTACTTGCTGTTCACACGACAACCTTCTGCTGTTTACGAATCAGGCAAGGGTTCACCGCATAAAGGTTTATGATATCCCTGAAGCAGGCAGAACCGCAAAGGGAACGGCTATTGTGAATCTGCTTCAGCTCGAAGAGGGCGAAAAGGTCAGCGCAGCAATTCCTATTAAGGATATGGGCGATGAGGATAAATTCCTTGTTATGGTTACCCGTCAGGGTATTATTAAGAGAAGCCCCCTTAAGGTTTATAATTCAAACAAAAAGTCCGGTCTTAATGCAATCAGGCTGGATGAAGGAGACGAGCTTATCGGCGTTAAGCTTACCGACGGTGCATCAGATATTATTATCGGTACACATGGCGGTATGGCTGTTCGGTTCGGTGAAGAAAAGGTTCGTTCCATGGGTAGAATTACACGAGGTGTTCGTGCAATTAATCTTAAGGAAAATGACTATGTTGTGAGCCTTAACATAACCGATAAAAAGGAATATCTTCTTACTGTTACTGAAAACGGTCTCGGTAAAAAGACTCCTATTTCTGAATACAGAATTACAAGCAGAGGCTGTAAAGGTCTTAAAAACTACGCAATTACTGAAAAAACCGGTAATGTTGTGGGAATCAAGACCGTTACTGATGATGAAGACCTTATTATAATTAATACAGAAGGTGTAATTATCCGCCTTCATACTGCGGATATCCGTACCTGCGGACGAGTTGCTCAGGGTGTTAAGCTTATGAAAACAAGCGATGAGGTTACTGTTGCTGCAATTGCCTGTGTTGACCATGATGAGGATGAGGAAACCCAGGCTGTTGAGGATAACACCATAATTGAAGGAAATCCTGAGGATATGGTGGATGAGCCGGATAGCGATGTTGTTGAACCTGAGGCAGAAGCTGAAGAAGAAACAACAGAAGAATAATTTGGTTTATTTAACTTCACAGTTTGGCATTCCGGACATCGGAAAATCTGTTTTACAAATTAAAATTTGCATGGAACGCCCTATGTGGCGTTCCGTATATTAAAACTTTGTTTCACAAGTTAAATCCGCAGTGAACTCCTGCATGTTGGTTCCGGAATTAATATAACAGAAGCTAAATTCATTATTGTGAAAACTGAATCTAACCTTGTAGAAAACGCTTTATGTGGAGTTCCGGAAAACATGGAAGTGGTTCAAAAATGTCATTCTGAGCGAAGCGAAGAATCTCATAGGTAAAGAATCAAGAATTTTTACATAGAAAATTTGTACTTAATTTGATTAAAAGAGAGATTTTTGTGAAATAAAGTAATTTTTTATTATATAAAACACTTAAAACCACAAAATTTCAATATATTTTGCATTTATCTCTTTAAGAAACTACGACATATTGTGGTTTACATAATATTCGCAGGAATGTTTCACATGAAACATTTGTAAAAATTTGATTAATTTTTTCAAAAGATAACAGATAACTTTGCTGATGTTTCACGTGAAACATCAGCAAAGGTTTCACCTCTCCCCTGCTACAATTGTTAAATTTAAAAATAATAAATTAATATTTCCCGAAAGGAGCCTTTTTATGGCTAAAATTATTGCAGTAGCAAACCAAAAAGGCGGTGTGGGAAAAACCACCACCTCGGTAAATCTTGCAGCAGTTCTTGGTGAACTGGGCAAAAAAACCCTACTTGTGGATATGGATGCCCAGGGAAACGCTACTACCGGACTTGGAATTGATAAAAAAGAATTAAACTATAGCGTTTATAATGTACTTGTTGGCGAAATGGATATGAAGGATGCAATAATTGCTGAAAAATTTGAAAATTTGTCGGTTTGCCCTTCAGGTATGGACCTTGCCGGTGCAGAAATTGAACTCATTACCATGGATGACCGTGAGTTTGCTTTAAAAAATGCATTTGAAAAGGTCAGAAACGACTATGATTTTATAGTTATTGACTGTCCCCCGTCTCTTGGGCTTGTTACATTGAACTGTCTTACAGCCGCAGATAGTGTTCTTATCCCACTCCAGTGCGAATACTATGCTCTTGAAGGCGTAAGTCAGCTTATTTCTACAATTAAAAAGATAAAAAAAGGACTGAATCCGGGTATTGAAATTGAGGGTGTTCTTCTCACTATGCTTGATTCCAGAACAAATTTGGGTCTGCAGGTTGTGGATGAAGTAAAACGCTTTTTCCCGGGAAAGGTTTATTCAACAATTATTCCACGAAATGTACGCCTTTCTGAAGCTCCAAGCTTTGGGTTACCCATAACTCAGTATGACAGGCATTCCCGTGGTGCCGAGAGTTATACTGCTCTTGGCAACGAGGTTATTGAAAATAACCGCTGAAAACAGTAAAAAAACTCGTTAATTTTAAATAGTAAAAACATAGCAGAGATAACTGCATTAAAATAAAATCAACGGCAAAAAAACGCAAAAAAATCACTATTTTTACCGAAAGGGTTGATTATTTTATGAAAAAAGGACTTGGAAAAGGTTTAGGTGCACTCATTCCGGATATAGAAACTTTTGAAACTCCAACTGTGGAGGAAGGAAAAAACATTGAGGTTATGCGTATATCCAACATTGAGCCTAACCCGGAACAGCCCAGAACAAATTTTGATGCAGCAAAGCTTGCCGCACTTTCAAAAAACATTGAACAGTACGGAGTTATCTCCCCTATTATAGTTCGCAAAAACGAGAAAAACCGTTTTTATACCATAATTGCCGGTGAACGCCGTTGGAGAGCCGCAAAAATGGCAGGACTCAAAGAGGTTCCGGTAGTTATTAAGGATTATGATGAAAAGGTTGCGTCCGAGGTTGCTTTAATTGAAAACCTTCAGCGAGAGGATTTAAACCCCCTTGAAGAAGCTCTTGCAATTAATGAGCTTATGAAAAAGTTTGATTTAACCCAGGAGGAAATCAGCGAAAAAATCGGCAAAAGCCGTAGCGCAGTTGCAAACAGCCTTCGTCTTATAACTCTTTGTGATAATGTAAAGAAGCTCATATTCCAGCAGGAAATTTCTGCCGGTCATGCAAGGACACTTGTAGGTCTTACCGCAGAACAGCAAGAGCACGTGGCATATGAGGTTATCCGAAAAGAGCTTTCAGTACGCCAGACTGAGCAGATGGTGAATTCACTTAAAAATGCTGAAAAACCTAAAAAGGATAAAGGTACGGTTGTTATGAATCTTGCGGCAAAAGAGCTTCAGACAAGCCTTTCAAGAAAGCTTGGCACAAAGGTTCGTGTTAAGCAGAATGATAAAAAAGGTAAAATTGAAATTGAATTTTACGATAACGAAACCCTTAACCGTATCCTTTCCTATCTAAATAAATAAAAATTATGTAAATCAGGTTTACATAATAGAACCGCAAGTGATTTTTATATATGGAATTAAATAACCACAAGTGAATTTTATATATGAAAATTAAATAACCACAAGTGAATTATATATATGAAAACTAAATAGCAAAAAAATTTTTTTCCTTTGACCCCGTTTTAAAAAGCGGGGTTTTCGTATTATGTAGTGAAAGGTCAAAAAACCTTTTAATCCACCGGAGGATAAAATTTTTTAAGAATAAACTGAAAAGAGGTGCTATTTATGAAAAAGAAAAAAATTTTAGCCGTAATACTTGCTGTGTTTGTGTTAACGAGTGTAAACGCAGTTCATGCCCGTGTATGGGAGGGGAAGGAGCCTGCAGAGAAAATAAAGGAAATAAAAGCAGAAAAGAACTCTCTGATTTCTGAAAAAAAGGCTCTTGAAGAAGAGCTTAAGGAGCTTACGGGAGATGTAAACATCGGAAAGCTTCTGGAAGAAAAGGAAGAAATTCTTGAAGAAATAGCAGAAACTGAGATAGAAATAGAGGAAGAAAAGGCGGAACAAAATCTTGACAAAGAAGACCTTGAGGAAATTGCAGAGGAAGAAGCCGAGCTTGAACAGTTGAAAAAGAAGCTTGCCGAAAAAGACAAGAAAAAGAAAAACAAGAATCAAAAGAAGGAAAACGCTTACCGGGTTGACGACGATGACGACGACGACCGTGACGATTAGTCAGGTTAAGTGAACGCCACAGCCGGGTAAGGCAGTTTGGAACCATATTTTTAGTTTATATTACATTAAAGAATCCCGTAATACGAAGGTATTACGGGATTCTTGTTCTTTGTATTGAATATAAAAATCTGATATTCAAAAGTGTTTGTGTGTGATGAAATTAAAAATTTTGTTTGAAGGGGAAGGCGAAAAATTCATATAACCCTGACGGAGTGGAGATTTTTCAACGCAGAAAGCTGACAAAAAGAGATTTTCTCAGAGTGACAGGGGGGTCACCGATTTTTTATAATTTATTTTGCCTCAAATCTGTAATTGAATCTGCCGTTGGGAGCCGCATCACCTTTATCAATGAAATCCATGATTTCAAGGCTTTCGGGCTGGTTATCCGCCCATTTGAAATCCACAGTAAAGGCGTTGCCGCTGATTTCAAGAAGCTCTTTTGAAACAGAAAGGTGTTTTTCGTTTCCTTCTGCAACGAAAGGCGCGGTACCAACAATTTTCCAGGTGAAATTGTTGTTCACATTTTTTTCTACCGAAAGGACCTCACCGTTTCTTGCTCTGCCTATAAGGTAATCGTAACCGTGCCAGCCGGTTTCGTAATTTCCGTCGGTGTTCAGCAGAAGAACCGTGTGCATTTTATCTGTTTCGGTGGGCTGAGTGAGAACATCACGGGTTTTAACATAGAAATAAAGGTTTGAATCATCCCTTGCCGCACGGCTTTCAACAAAGTCGTTTCTGCCGGTGGTATCAGTATAAACTATGGTTTTGAGCTTTGCGGGGAAATTTCTGTGAGGAATATCGTAAATATCATCATAATAGATTTCCTCAACATTTGCCCACACGCCGAAATCCTTGCCGATTATAATTGAATGGCTCTTATCGGTAGAAGGATAGGGACGAACGCCTCGGAATTTTCTTACGGCGTTTACTGCCTGATAATAATAGTTGTCACCGTAGCTATCCTTTACGGGCTCAATATCACGGTTCCATTCCTCCGCCATTGCATCCACAAAATACCATCCGTCGGGGTCTTTTTCGTTACCGAGAGTTGATGTGCCGTTTGCTTGCATAACTGATGCGCGTTTTTCGTTCCACTGAGTAATCATAAGAACCTCAGGGTCAACCTGGTCAAGGCGGGAAATCTGCTCTGCGAAATACAAGCCCTCGTTTGTTCGTAACGGCTCGGGTGTGCCTCCTGTGGAGGTCCAGCTTTTACCTATGTTTGTGTTGGCGTGTTCGGCGGCGGAAATTACAAGCTGCTCGGGTTTTGTGGGAGCATCGTGCCAGCCGTAGGGCTGAGGATATTTTGCAAGCCAGGGCCATTTATCCTTACCGTTTGTGCCGTCATTCCACCAGGTTGTCCAGGTTACACCGTCAGGGTGGTATGCCCAGCAGAAACGGGTGGTGAAATAGTCCTCAATACCCTGGGGCATATTGTTGCCGTCTGCAAGCATCAGCGGTTTGCCGTCCCAGTAAAACCAGGTTTCGGGATACATATTTTTTGCGTAAATATCGGTGAATATCTGCAAAGCCGTTGCGCGCTGATTGGTATGTACAGTGTAAACAAGCTGAGGAACTTTCTTGCCCTCGTTCATCATTTCACGAAGCACCTTCATAATGTTTACGGAATCCTGAGGGAATGTTGAGTTGTTGGTGGTGTCGAAGTAAAGGAAATCAACGCCCATATCGGTAAACATCTGCATATGTTTACGGATAACATATTCATCACTTGTCTGGTAGTAGCCGAGATAAGGCTCCTGCGCCATATATGAGGCACCCTTTATCCAGTTTCTTTCCTCACGGGGCTTTGCAAATTCCTTTGAAGAATCGTAAAGATAGCCGCTCTCCCCGTGACCAAGATAGTAGAACATACCAACTGCTTTGTCATCACGGACTGCGCGGGTATCCTTGTAGGTAAGCAAAGGTCTTCCCAGGTCGTCAACACCTACCCAGGTATCTGCCATAGTGTCTCTGAACTGTGTTTTGGGGTAATAGTTAAGAAGTCCGCAAAGCACCTTTGCCGCCATTGCTCTTGTGCAGGAGGATTTGGGCTCAAAGGTGGTTTCTGTCATACCGTTTATAATGCCTGCCTTGTACATTCTGTAAACAGGCTCTTTTGCATAAGCGGAAATTTTGCCGTCATCCTTAAAGGTGATGGCTTCCTTCTTTTCAGCGAGCTTTAAATTCTTTTTATCAAGGGCACGGGCTGCAATGGTGGACATATCCTCACGGGAAATGGGCTGACCAACACCCAGATTTCCTGAATATATTCCCTCTAAAAGCCCTGCTTTTTCTGCGCTCGCAACATACGAACAGTACCATTCACCCTGTGCCACATCACCAAAGGAGGTGGTGGCTGAGGTGTCAATTAAATCGAATGCGCCTACTGCCATTTTTATAAACTGTTCACGGGTAAGCACACCGTCGGGCTCATAGGTGGTGGCAGAGGTACCTGCAACAACGCCTCGTGCGTTAAGTGCGGCAATGCCCTCCCACGCCCAATCAACATGGTCAATATCCTTAAAGATTTTGTTAACCTGAGTTCCGCCTACCGTTGCGCTTGCCGTAGGGGAATAAGGCAGGGATGCATTGACAATATCCCATATATCAGCTTTGGCACCGTCAACCACAATGTTATCAATAGCGGTACCGATATAGTGACACATAATGCCTATGTAACCGCCTGCGGCGTTGAGGGTTGTATCAAAGGTGTGTTTCAGTTCACCGTTACAATCGTAAATTTTAACGCCGTCACCTTTTCTGAAATCTGCAGTACAAAGAAGAATTTCCTTGCCCTTTTCATCAAAAGTAACCGCTTTTATGATACCGCTCATATCATCAATAATTTTTACGGTACGGTTATCTTCAAAATTTACGGGAATATCAAGGGTCACACCGCCGTTTGCATCGGAATTTGCCTTGACACGCATTATGTTTTTCTGGCAAAAACCAAACCATATACCTTCAGTCCATATGGAGGATTCGGTGCGAAGGCGAAGTCCCAGCCATGCAAAGTTCTGACCTGCACCGTTAGGCACAAGGTTGTCAATATCTGCCTGAAAAGTCACTTTACCGAAGGATTTGCGGCAGCTTAAAAGTCCCCAGGCGTTGTCGTCATCTGCCGTATCTTTTTTCAGCGCCATAATAAGCTTACCGTCCTGAAAATGAGTTGTTTCCGAAGGAACCCAATCGTCGGAACCGGAATTATCATTTTCAAAATCAAGCTCGTAATGATAGGTTTCCTTTTCTGCATCCGCACACAGGGTAAAACCTGATACCATACATAAAACCAGAAAAAGTGTTAAAAGTTTTTTGGACACGAGAATGCCTCCTTTTGATTCATATATTTAAATTTTACCACAAAATAAAAACAAAAACAATAGTTTATTTTTATTTTGGAGTCGTATGATTTTTAGGAATTGATAAATATATAACAATAGGCTCAAAGCCTTGAAACAAAAGGGTTTGAGCCTTAGAGGTTTACATAACGGAGATAACTGTTTTTCAGCTATTCCTCATTTTCAAAGGGAGAAGGAATGCCAAGCTCTTCAAGCTTACGGCAGGCATTTATAACTCTTTCTGCAAGGTAGTCCTCAACACGGTGCCCGTCAAAGCCAACACTCACCTTAAGCCCGGCTTTTTTTACAATTTCCTGCTGCCGGCTGCTTGCAAAAAAATCCTTTACATACTGGTGTTCACGGTACTGATGGATAGAGTCGTAGCTCATATTCATTTCCCAGAACACACCTGCCTCTGCCAGGTCGGTAATGTATTTTTCAGGGTCAAGACCGTGGCGCTGACATAGTCCGAAAATGTCAGTATGGGCAATGCCGGTGGGTATACCGTAGGATTTTGCAAGAGCCGTAAAATCGTTGTTGGGAACACAGTCTCCTGAGCATACCTCAACAATGCAGTAATCAAGCTGTGAAAGTGCCTCTTTTGAGGTGTTTATGTCCTTGTACTGGGGCAGAATGGAAATTTCTATACCCCGGAGTACCTTTATTTTGTCCTTATATTCATCACGGATGGCGGTCATTTCCGCTACATATTCGGAAAACCGGTCACCTATGCCGTAGTTATGGTCGGTAATGCCAAAAAGGCGGATTCCTCCTTCAAGTGCCGCATCAACTATGGCGTGGGGGTCATCCTTTCCGCAACCGCTGTAATAGGTGTGGGAATGGATATCCATAGGCGGTCTTTTGTAAATGCCCAAAGCCAGCACGGAGATGGGTGAAGGGGCATTGACAGTATCTGTAAGTAACTTAGTTTCTAAATCGAACACAGCAATGTTTCCGCTGTTCTCGTTTGTTACAACCATAAACCTGCCGATAATGTCAAAATCACGGGGGCCTGCGCCTCCGCAATCCATAGTAAACTCTTTTGTAAGGGAGTCACCGTTTATTCTGAAGCCAACAATGGAGTTGTGACCGCGGTTTGAAACATAAAGCATATCACCCTGTAAGCGTATTGCCGCTGCGGTGTTTTTTTCCCTGAAATCCTCAGGCAGAGCAGGGTATTCACCAAGCAGTGCAAAATCCTCAGGGGTGTTGCCGCAGGAATAAACACAAACTGTGGAATAAAGCTCGGTTACAGCATACATTCTGCTGCCGTCGGGGGAGAAGGTCAGATGACGCACGCCTGCACCCTCCGGGGTTTTAACCCTGAACTGCAGCTCCATACCGGCATTGTAAAAATATATTTCATCCGTTCCCAGGTCGGTTACCGCAAAAAGACCGTTTGGTGCTTTGCACACAAAATGAGTGTGAGCCATATCCTGACGGGGCAGGTTAGGACCTGAGCCCTGATGCACACGGAGGGAATCGGGCATTTTTATTACGCTTCCCGAGGAATAATTCACACAGAAAATTCCTTCCTCCTCAACTGCAAGGTGGCAGGGGACAAGCCCCTTTGTGGAACGAACCTCTTCCATATCCGAAAGGGTTCCGTCGGAATTGATTTTAAAGGAGGTCTGTCCCCCGGTGCCATCGGGGAAACAGGCTTTTAAAAGGGTGTACATTCTGCCGCCCTTTTCCACAAGGTACATGGGCTTGTCAAGAGGGGTGTTTTCGCAGAAGGTAAGCTTACCTTTTTCGTCAAGTATGTATCGGTAAATTCCGCCTTTTTCGTGGCAGGCGGAGATGTAAACATTGTAATTCATGGTAATTCTCCTTCCATGGTGCAGTATTATCCGGCGTACATAATATCCGAAAAGCACTCTGTTTCGGGCTTTCCGTTAACGGTTACGGGGTAGCTCTCCGAATTCACTTCAATTCTGAAAGTAGTGCCGTCCCCGGTTTCCATGTCTATATAGGTTTTGCGGTCCGAACGAAGGGGATATAAAACTGTACCGGGAGCGATTTCCGTTGTTTCGCCATCAGGTGTTTTTGCTTCAACAGTAATTGCAGCAGTAACGGGAGCACCATGCTCAAGGGAATAATCCTTCTCGGTCATTTCAAGAGCCGCGGACTTTGTATCAAGACGGAAATTTGCCTGACCGAACCGTGTGCCGAGAATATCTATGCGTGTTTCAAGCCTTATTTTTTCGGTGTTGTTAACTACCGGTTCAAGAGAAACAAATTCGCCAAACACATTTTCAGACGAATCCCCTCCAAAGCCGAAGCCACTCATTGATTCCGCAAATTCCACAGAATCGGGGGTGATTTCCGCAATATGTATAAAGGAATAGTCGTTATCTGCAACAGAGCAGATTATAAGATAGTTTTTTCCGTCCTTTGTGGCATAAAGAGCATCAAAATTGTAGCCGAAAATATCCTTGTTTTTATATTTTAATCCGTTCACATCAATAATAACGGTGGTAAGGTCATATTCCGAAGAATAATCCCTTGAAACGGAAATGGTATCGACCTTGCCGTCATCGGGGTAAAGGTCAACCTCAATGCCGCTGTTTTCGGGAATGGGTATTATGCAGCCGTTTTTTGGCTGTTCGGTATATTTTGTGTTGAACAGCTCAGGGGATTCATTGAACCATAATTTCACGGTGGGAGTTCCTGCCGCATAGGGGGCTATTTCGTAAGGATTGAAAAAGAAGGAAATTCCCTGATAGTCAAGCACCCAGTTGTAGCTGTCCTCCTCATATTCCTTAAGGGTTTCCTGAGGATTGCTGAAAAAGAAATCTTCACCGTATTTATCGAGAAGCTTTTCTGTAAGAATTGCATATATGCCGTCGGTATCGGTTAAAACCTCGCTGAGCTTAAGCTCGTTGCCTGTTTCCGGGTCAAGGTTTATTCCGATTTCACCGTGTAAGGGATGAGCTCCACCGGTGTACTCGGAAACGTATTCCACATAGCTGAGTACATTTTTGTCCGCTCTTACCACATTTACCGACTGCTTCGAGGTGAACATTGAAACATAGGGAGAATATTGCTTTGCATCGCGAACAAGCTCTGCAAGCTCCTCCGAGCTGTCCTTTGCACCGTAAAGATTTTCCTTGTTGATTTTTTCAAGAGCTGCGGAAAGTGCGGGATATTTTTCCTTATGCTCACCGCTGAGAATTATTTCGTCCGCAGCAGTTTCGGAAATAATCTCTCCTCCCGATAATTCCCTGAAAGAAGAGCTTCCCACCTTTATGTCCAGGAAAAAATCCTCCTGCTGCCTGAAAAGGGAAAATGGGTTTTTAACACAGCCTGACAGGGAAACTGCGGTACATAAAACAAGAAATGCACTAAGTAATTTTTTGAACTTCATAAAACTTTTCTCCTTATTGTAAAAACTCCGTTATGTAAACCAAGAAAAGGCGAGACGCCGGGGTTTTGACAAAAAACTCTGTTTTTCGTTGGCTTTACATTTTAATTTTACTACAACTTTTCTCTGCCGTCAAGGGATTATTCAGTTAAAATCCAAAAAAAATTCTTGCAAATTAACGCGAAATATGATAGAATATAATAGGAAATTTTTATATAAAAAAGAGGTTGCCTATGAAGGTTGTGGAAACAAAAGGATTTGGCGAAACAGAAAGCCTTGCAAAGCAAGTTGCAGAGAGCCTTCTGCCCGGTGATATAATTCGCCTGCACGGGGAAATTGGTGTGGGAAAAACTGTGTTTGTACGCGGTGTGGCAGAGTTTTTCGGGTGTGCGCCCGAGGTGTGCAGTCCCACCTTTGCCATTATGAACATTTATGGTGGAAGGGTACCCCTTTACCACTTTGACCTGTACCGTTTAGAGAATGAGGACGAAATTTTCGAGGCAGGTCTTTATGAATTTCTCGGAGGTGAAGGCATTTCCCTTGTGGAATGGCCGGAGCTTTTAGAAAGTTACCCTTCGGCAAGGGTGTTTGATGTAACCATAGAAAAAGACCTGAACATATCAGAGGAATACAGAAAAATCACTTTGGAGGGTGAATTGTTTTGACAGTTTTAGCTATAGATACCTCCTCGTCGGTGGCGGCAGTTGCCGTAAGCCGTGACGGGGTTTTACTTGGGGAATATACCCTGTGTAGCGGGCTTACTCATTCCCAGAGGCTGCTGCCCATGGTGGATGAGCTTCTTAAAAGCCTGAACATGACAATTGCGGATATTGATGCCTTTGCCTGCTCAACAGGTCCGGGGTCATTTACCGGGCTGAGAATAGGAATTGCATCGGTAAAGGGGTTTGCCTTTGTGGGAAATAAACCCTGTGTGGCGGTTTCGGGTCTTGAGGCAATGGCGTATAACCATATGCATACCGATTACCTTATATGTCCCCTTATGGATGCAAGGGCAGGACAGGTTTACAACGGGGTATATCACCGTTTCAGAGGCAGGCTTAAAACCCTTACTCCGCCCAGAGCTGTGGAAATTGAAACAGTTATCCGTGAGCTTAAGGAAAGCGGAAAAACCGTGCTGTTTCTGGGAGACGGTGTAAAGCCCAACCTTGAAAAAATCCGGGAGCTTGGAGCTAAAGCGGTTATAGGGGAATTCAACAACAATATGCAAAGGGCGGCAACAATTGCTCTTATTGCGGAAGAAAAAATTAAAAAAGGCGAAACGGTCAGCGGTCAGGAGCTTGAAGCGGAATATCTCAGAAAGTCCCAGGCCGAGCGTGAAGCCGGTTTATAAACTGAAAGGAAGCAGAGATTATGAAAATTATTATTGGTTGTGACCACGGAGCCTACGAGCTTAAAAACAAGGTAAAAGCACTCCTTGAGGGTATGGACTATGAGGTTGACGATTGCGGAACAAATTCCGCAGACAGCGTGGATTATCCGGACATTGCAAAAAAGGTGTGCGACAAAATTGCAGCAGGGGAAAGTGACAGAGGCATTCTTCTCTGCGGAACAGGCATAGGAATGTCCATTGCCGCAAACAAAATTAACGGTATCCGTTGTGCTCATTGTACCGATACCTACAGCGCAACCATGGCAAGAGAACACAACAATGCCAATGTAATTGCAATAGGTGCAAGAATTACAGGTGAGGAGCTTGCTTACTGCATAGTTAAAAGCTGGCTTTCTGCTGAATTTTCAGGCGGCAGACACGAAACAAGAGTGAACAAATTTATGGCGTTTGAGAATAAGTAAAAATAACGGCATAGGACCAAGTGCCATAAAATTTATTTACCGGTGTTTGAGAATAAATAAAACGGAGAAAAAGTTATGAACAGGTTTGAATGGGTTTTCGGTGATGTTTCTGCCGAATCTCCTGAGGCGTTCAGGCTTGCTTCAAGAACAGGCATAACTCCTGTTGAAGCAGCGCTGTGTATTGCCAGAGGTGTGGAAACTGCCGAGGAATTTGAAAAATTTAATAGCAAGTCACCTGACAGCCTTGTTTCACCTTTTCTCATGAAGGATATGGATAAGGCGGTTGAAAGAATACGCCTTGCCCTTGAAAACGGAGAACAGATTACCGTTTACGGTGATTACGATGTAGACGGCATCACCTCCGTTTCCACACTTGTTTCCTTCCTTCGTATGAAGGGCGGAAACGCCAATTATTACATTCCCGACCGTCTGGACGAGGGCTACGGAGTTAATCCCGGTGCGTTGTGCAGTCTTTTTGAAGGAGGCACAAGTCTTGTTATAACCGTTGATACAGGCATTACCGCCTGCAAGGAGATTGAAACGGCTGAGTTTATGGGCATGGATGTTATTGTTACCGACCATCACCGCTGTAAAGAAACGGTGCCGGTGTGCTGTGCGGTTGTTAACCCTACACAGCCCGATTGCAATTATCCTTACAAAAATCTTGCAGGTGTGGGTGTGGTTTTCAAGCTTATTTGTGCCCTTGAAAACGGTGACCACCGCAAGGTTATGGATATGTACGGTGACATTGTTGCCCTGGGAACCGTTGCGGATGTGGTGGATTTACGGGGAGAAAACCGTGTTATTGTTGATTATGGGCTTAAAAAACTGAGAAAAACAACAAATACCGGTCTTGCCGCACTCATTTCAGCTACGGGAACAGAATCGGAAACCATAGGGGTTTCCACCATAGGCTACGGCCTTGCACCAAAAATTAACGCTGCAGGACGCATTGGTGATGCAGGAGTGGGGGTAAGCCTTCTGCTTGCATCAACAGTAACCGAAGCGGAAAGCATAGCCTATTCGCTTATTGACGAAAACCGTCACCGCCAGGAGGTTGAAAAACGGATTTTTGAGGAAGCGGTTGAAAAAATTGAAAAGGACAGCGCATTTAAAAAGCGTGCCGTACTTGTTGTGTGGGGAAAAGGATGGCATCATGGAGTTATAGGCATTGTTGCCTCCAAAATTTCGGAAAAATATTCCAAACCCTGCATACTTATAACTATTGAGGGCGAAACCGCCAAGGGTTCGGGCAGAAGTGTTCATGGGTTTAATCTTTTTGAGGCTATGGGAAGCTGTTCGGAGCTGTTCATAAAATACGGAGGACATTCCCAGGCGGCAGGCCTTACACTCTATGTTGAAAACCTTCAGAAGCTTGACAGGGCAATTAACGAGTTTGCAAAGGACTATATCCCTTCACAGGGAAAGAAAACTCCGCTTTTTGTGGATTTTGAGCTGCCTGCACGGTTTATAAACAACATAACCGCGCAAAATATAGAAAGACTTGAACCCTGCGGAACAGGTAATCCGGTACCGGAGTTTGCTTTGTGCGGATACACCGTTGTAAGCACGCGGCAGCTCAGCGACGGAAAGCATCTGCGCCTTACACTTGAAAAAGAGGGTAAAAAAGTGGATTGCATAGGCTTTGGAATGGGAAGCGATTACAGCCTGATAATTCCCGGTGACCGTGTTGATGTGGCAGGAAACCTGAGCCTTAATACCTGGAACGGAACAACAAAGGTGCAGTTTTTAATGCATGACATAAAATATACCCCATACGAGGGAAAAATAAATGAAATTCCCGACCGTAATGAATTTGCGGCACTTTACACCCTCATAAAACGGGGAGAGCGAAACGGCTTTTTCAGAAGCAACAAAGCTTTGCTCACAAGAAGGCTTTGCCTTGCAGGAGTGGGCTTTAACACCGAAAAGCTTGAACTGTGCCTGAAGGTGTTTGCCGAGGCGGGGCTTATGACCTTTGCCGAAAACGGTGAAAATGTGGAAATTTTCCTTCTTCAGACAGAAAAGAAGGCAGACCTTGAAGCTTCTGAAATATTAAACAATTATAAACTTAAAAAGGGAGTATGAAACGGATATGGCAAATGCACGAAAGGATCCGGCAATTATTTTTGAAGATTTAATAAAGAAGGTTACGGCAATATATCCCCCGGAGGATGTTGAGCTTGTAAAAAAAGCCTACGAATACGCGGAAAAGGCTCACCTTGACCAGAAACGCCTTTCCGGGGAGCCTTATATCTGCCATCCCCTGGAGGTTGCCTGCATAATTGCGGACCTTGCCCTTGACAGGGACACGGTTGTTGCAGGGCTTCTTCATGATGTAATTGAGGATACCGAGTGCTCTCATGAAGAGGTTGCGAGGGTTTTTTCTCCTGAAATTGCGGAAATGGTAGAGGGCGTTACCAAGCTGGGTAAAATTAAGTTTACCACCCAGGAGGAGGAGCAGGTGGAAAACCTGCGCAAAATGTTCATTGCCACCGCAAAGGATGTGCGCGTGGTTCTTGTGAAGCTGTGCGACCGTCTTCATAATATGCGTACAATGGATGCTCAGCCTATGCACAAGCAGCTGAAAAAATCTCTTGAAACCATTGAGGTTTACGCGCCCATTGCGGACAGATTGGGTATTTTTAAGGTGAAAGCCGAGCTTGAGGATTTATCGCTAAAATACCTTGACCCCATAGCTTATGCGGAAATTACCGCCCAGGTTGCGGAAAAACAGAACCGTAACCAGGATTTTATACAGTTTAACATTGACAAAATTATGAAAAAAATTGAAGAGCTTGACATTAAGGTTGTGTCCATAGGCGGAAGAGTAAAGCACAACTACAGCATCTTCAAAAAAACCTTTATGCAGGGCAGAACAATTGACGAAATTTACGACATTTTTGCAATTCGTGTAATTGTGGAAAGCCTTGCAGATTGCTACGCTGTTCTTGGTGCAGTACATGATATTTACAGACCCCTTCCCGGCAGAATAAAGGATTACATCTCAATGGCAAAGGCAAATATGTACCAGTCCCTGCACACCACGGTTATAGGCAACAACGGCACACCCTTTGAAATTCAGATACGCACCGTGGAAATGCACCACACAGCGGAATACGGCATTGCCGCCCATTGGAAATACAAATCCGGTGTTAAGGGTAAAAGCACAGGTGCGGACGAAAAGCTTGCATGGATACGCAAGGTTATGGAGCTTCAGGACGAGGTTTCGGATAACGGTGAATTTATGCGTGCCCTTAAAGTGGATATGTTCAGCGACCAGGTTTATGTTTTCACTCCCAAGGGCGATGTTGTGCCTCTGCCCAACGGCTCTTGTCCCATAGATTTTGCTTACAGTATACACAGCGCCATAGGTAACAAAACCACGGGTGCAAAGGTAAACGGCAAGCTTGTGCCTCTTACCTACACCCTCAATAACGGTGATATTGTTTCAATTATAACCTCCTCCTCGGTACACGGCCCCAGCCGTGACTGGCTGAAGATTGTAAAAACAAGCCAGGCAAGAACAAAAATTAACCAATGGTTCAAAAAAGAAGGAAGAGAGGAAAATGTGGCTCTTGGCAGAGATATGCTGGACCACGAAATCAAAAAAACAGGCTATACTGCCGCACAGCTTATGATTCCGGACGTGCTTGAGCATATCTGGCGTAAGAACAATCTGCAGAATATGGATGACCTTTACTGTGCCATCGGTTTTGGCGGAATTGCCGCCTCCAAGGTTGTGAACAAGCTCCGTGAAGAGTACAAACGCCGTAACAAAAAGCCTGAAAATGAATCTTCGGGGGTTGTTACAAAGAAGAAAAACACCGGAGGAAACGGTGTTGTTGTTGAAGGTATTGAAGGATGCCTTGTGCGTCTTTCCAAGTGTTGCCGTCCCATTCCGGGGGATAACATTGTGGGCTACATCACAAGAGGCAGAGGGGTTTCGGTACACCGTGCCGATTGTATTAATGTTACAGACAATGTGGATGAACGGGACCGCATGGTGGCGGTACATTGGGAAAATGGCACAAACACCGAAAAATACAGCGCAGATATGCTTATTTATGCCGAGGACAGAAACGGTCTTCTGGCGGATATTATAAACACCGTGGCAGGGCTTAAAATCCCCACCACCAACATTAATGCAAGAGTGGGTAAAAACAGCGAGGTTGTAATTAACCTGGGCATTGATGTTACCTCTGCAGGGCAGATTGACCAGCTTATTTCAAGGCTTTCGGGAGTTCCGGGAGTTACAAGCGTTACAAGAAATTCACAGTAGCATTGTCGGGGCAGAGCGTCTGTTCAAAGCTCCGCACAACTCCCGTAGGGGAGGGGCTCTGTTCCGCGTGCAAAGTAATAAAATAATTTAAGGAGAAGAAAATTATGCCTTTCATTTCAACAAAAACAACAGTTTCAATTTCAAAGGAGCAGGAAAAAGAGCTTGTGTGCTCTTTTGGTAAAGCCATCCGTAACATCGGCAAAACCGAAAGCTATTTAATGCTTGATTTTCAGGATAATTGCCGTATGCATTTTGCAGGCTCGGATAACAACCCCTGCGTATTTATGGATGTTTCCCTTTTGGGGAAAGCCTCCAAAAACAGCTACGATGCACTTACCAAAGACCTTTGTGATGACGTTGCAAAGGTTCTCGGCATTGATAGAGGATGCATTTATGTAAAATATGAGGAAGCCGATACATGGGGTATGAACGGCTCAAACTTTTAATTTTGCCCCGTGGCAGACAGGAGATTCCTATGAAAAAGCTTTTTAAAACATTTTTGTGCCTTTTACTTGTTTTTGCCTTTGTCCTTTGTGGCTGTAACGGTGAAAAAGGACCGAAGGATTATGAATTTACAACAGAAAGACCTTCAAAAACACTTATGCCTACCGTTACCTACGGCTGTGATATCTATACCGCAGATTTACCCTCTCTTAAAAAAATGGGAGGAGTTATGTACCGTGGGGAGGCGTTTGGTGAAATTCCCGATGAAGAGGCTGCTGTAAAAGCGGCTGTTCAGGCGGTTTATGAGGTTTACGGCAACTCCTTTGACGGCTATGAGCCCCTTGTTTGTACCTATAACAAGCGTGCGGAGTGCTGGCTTGTTCACGGCACACCTCAGGATAACCGCAACACGGGTATGACCTTTGTTGGCATAAGAAAAGAGACCGGAGAGGTTGTTATGCTCCGTAAAAATCCAAAGGATGATTAAAAAATGAGCTTTAAAGATATTTTCAGCAAAACCCCTGCAAAGGGTCCCGAAATTGTGGAAAAAAAGCCTGAAAAAAAGAAGGTGCAGGTTTCGGAGGAGGTTTACGATTTTGCCTACAACGAGCACCGTTTCGGCAGAAACACCAAAACCGGCAGCTTCATTAAAACCTACCCCATACCAAAAAGTCTGTACGGGTTTTTCGATTTTGAAACCGAAGAAATTTCTGAAGAGGAATATAATATGTGGAAGGACTGCACGGAAAATCCACAGCTTTATGTTATAACCGCAGAAGCTTTGGGCAGAGGTATGAAAAAATATACTATTTCCAAAAAGGACTGAGAAAAATGGCACTTTCCCGAATATACAGCATTGGTCTTACAGGGCTGGACGGCTGCCTCATAGAAACTGAAGCGGACGTATCAATGGGTCTGCCTGCATTTGACATTGTAGGGCTGCCTGATGCCGCAGTAAAGGAATCAAAAGAAAGGGTGCGCTCGGCAATTTCCAATACCGGCTTTGAGTTTCCCCTTAAAAAAGTTACAATTAACCTCGCCCCGGGCGATATGAAAAAGGAAGGTCCCGGTTTTGACCTTCCTATTGCTTTATCGGTGCTTTTAACCGATGGGCAGATTGCGGTAAAAAACCCGGAGGATTACATCTTTTTCGGTGAGCTTTCCTTAGGCGGTGAGCTCAGACCCGTAAACGGTGCTCTTCCCATGGTGCTTTCCGCAAAGGATATGGGCAAAACCAAAGTGATTCTGCCTCTTGCCAATACCGACGAGGTTTCCATAGTTTCGGGCATTGAGGTTTACGGTGCGGAAAAGCTTACCGATGTGATAAACCATCTCACCGGCACAAAACCCATTGAGCCTGCAAAGGGGAACCTGGAGCTGTTTATGGAAGAAAGGAGTAAAACTCCTCTGGATTTTGCGGATGTCCGCGGTCAGGGAGCGGTTAAACGCGCTCTTGAAATTGCAGCTGCAGGCGGTCATAACTGCCTTATGATAGGCTCACCGGGTTCGGGTAAAACAATGCTTGCACAAAGGCTTCCGGGCATACTTCCTGAGCTTTCCTTTGACGAAGCAATTGAGGTTACAAAAATTCATTCTGTGGCAGGAACACTTCCCTCCCGTGAACCCGTAATTTCAAAAAGACCCTTCCGCAGTCCTCACCACACCACATCTCCCGTAAGCCTGGCAGGTGGCGGCAGAGTGCCCAGGCCGGGTGAAATAAGCCTTGCCCATAACGGTGTGCTTTTTCTGGACGAGCTTCCTGAATTCCGCAAGGATGCCTTAGAGGTACTCCGTCAACCCATTGAGGACAGAGTGGTTAACATTTCCAGGGTAAACGGTACAATTACATATCCATGCAACTTTATGCTTGTTGCGGCAATGAACCCCTGCCCCTGCGGATATTTCGGTGACCCGAAACGCAGATGTATGTGTACACCGGCAAATATCCATAAATATTTAGGAAAAATAAGCGGTCCCATGCTTGACCGTATTGATTTGCACATTGATGTGGCTCCCGTGGAATACAGCCATCTTACTTCGGGGGCAAAAGAGGAAAGCTCGGCAGATATCCGTGCAAGGGTGAACCGTGCGAGAAATCTGCAGATTGAAAGATACCGGGAATACGGTGTGTATTCCAACTCTCAGCTGACCTCTTCCCTTATGCAGAAGTTCTGCAGGCTTGGTGAAAAGGAAAACGCTATGCTTTCGGCAGCATTTGACAAAATGGGTCTTACCGCCAGGGCTTATTCCAGAATTGTAAAGGTTTCCCGTACCATTGCGGACCTTGAGGGCTGTGAGAACATAGAGCTCCGCCACATTGCGGAGGCGCTGCAGTACCGCACTCTTGACAGAAAATATTATAACAGGTAGAAGAATATGATTATTAAACGACTTATACTTGGCGAGCTTGGAACAAACTGTTACATCGCCATGGACGAAGCAACCCGGGAAGCGGTGGTAATTGACCCTGCGGCAAACCCGGAAGCAATTGAAAATGCTCTTAAAACCATGGGTGCAAGCCTGCGCTTTGTGGTGCTTACCCATTGCCATTTTGACCACATAGGTGCCGCAGAGGCACTTAAGAGTGAGTATGTCCCCGTTGTTTGCCTTGACCGGGAGGAGGGCTCTCTTTCAAGCCCTTCCATTAACCTTTCAAGGGGCTTTGGCTTTCCTGAAATTGTGCTTTATGCAGACAAAACGGTAACCGACGGTGACGAAATTCCTTTCGGAAACAGCTGCCTTAAGGTTATTGCAACCCCCGGTCATACCGTTGGGGGAATGAGCCTTTATGCCCAAAAAGTGCTTTTTGCCGGAGATACCCTTTTTGCAGGAAGCATTGGCAGAACAGATTTTCCCGGAGGTTCCTTTGAGGTCATTGCGAAAAGTATCCGCACACGGCTTTACACCCTGCCCGAAGATACTGTGGTGTACCCCGGTCACGGTGAGTTCACCACCATTGGTGAAGAAAAACGAGGTAATATGTATGTCAGATAAATTAAGCCTCATTTTAAAAGGACACAGCCAGGAAACCGCTATGCGTGAGGTTGTGAAAATTTGCCTGGGTGCGGAAACAACTCTTTGCGAAACCTGTGAAGGTGAAGAATTTGTTGAAAGCACCGCAAATACAGAGGGACAGTTTACCACCGTTACCACCCGTATTTCCTTTGAAGGCAAGCGGGGTGAAGGGGAATATATTCACAAAAACGACCCTGAAAAAACCGAAAACCAGAATATGACAAATGCGGTAAAAACGGGGTTTTACCGTTTGTTTACACAGCTTTTTGAAAGAACTCTTCCCTGGGGAAGCCAGACGGGAATCCGTCCGGCACTTATAGCTCTCCGAGAGCTTGAAAAACAGGGGGATGAGGTAAAAACCCTTCAGGCACTTATGGAGAAGTATTCCATAAGTCGCGAAAAAGCGGAGCTTGCCCTTGAGGTTGCCCTGAAGGAAAAGGAGCTTTTAAAGGCAAAGCCCAGGCGGGGCATAAGCCTTTACATAGGCATTCCCTTCTGCCCTACCCGTTGCCTTTACTGTTCTTTTGTATCTCTGCCTCTTACAAAGCAGAAAAAGAATGTGGAGCCTTATGTAGAGCACCTCTGCCGTGAGGTGGAATATGTGGGGAATATGATAAAAGAGGAAAAGGTTACCGTGGACAGCATTTACATAGGCGGCGGTACACCCACCTCCCTCAGCGCGGCTCAGCTGGAAAGCCTTTTTTCCGCAATCGGCAAAAATCTGCCCCTTGAGGATATTTACGAGTTTACTGTTGAGGCAGGCAGAGCGGATACCATAACCCCGGAAAAGCTTGAGGTTATAAAAAAACACACTCCGGACAATGTGCGGATAAGTATAAATCCACAGACTCTCAACAATTCCGTCCTTGAAGCAATCGGCAGAAACCACACCGCTGAGGATTTTGAAAGGGCGTTTGCCCTTGCCCGTGAAAAAGGCTTTAAAAACATAAACTGTGACCTTATTGCAGGTCTGCCCGGTGAAACCGAGGAAATGTTCATAGAATCACTTGAGTGCTTGTGTACCCTTGACCCGGAAAATGTTACGGTGCATACAATGTGCGTAAAAAGGGCAGCAGGGCTTAAAAACTCAGGTGCAGTAAGCGAAACCCCGGAAAAGGTTTGCTCCATGGTAAGCCGGGGAGGGGAAATTCTCCGCAGAAAGGGCTTTGTGCCTTACTATATGTACCGCCAGAAGGATACCCTGGGCGGTCTTGAAAACACCGGGTTTTCAAAGCCCGGCTATGAAGGAATTTACAATATTTTTATGATGGAGGATATAAGCACCGTTGTGGGTCTTGGTGCAGGCGCGGTTACGAAAATTATCCACCATGATACAAATCTCATAGAACGAACCTATAATTTTAAAGACCCATGGGAATATGTTAAAAACTTTGATGAGATATTAAACAGAAAACGGCTGAAATGAGGTGAAAGCCATGAAGCTGCCCGAAAAGGCGGAATATATCATAAATAAACTTGAAAAGGCAGGCTTTGAGGCTTTTGCTGTGGGTGGCTGTGTCCGTGATACCCTTATGGGAAGAACACCGGGGGACTGGGACATATGCACCTCTGCCCTTCCTGAAGAGGTGGAAAAGGTTTTTGAGGCGGAACGGGTTGTGGAAACCGGGCTTAAACACGGCACCGTAACCCTTGTGCTTGACCGCACTCCCTATGAAATTACCACCTACCGCACAGAAGGGGAATATAAGGACTTCCGCCGTCCCGAATCCGTTTGCTTTGTGAGGGATATCCGTGAGGATTTATCCCGTCGGGATTTTACGGTGAATGCTATGGCATATTGCCCGAAAAAGGGCATTATAGACCTTTTCGGAGGTCAGCGGGATATTGAAAGCAGGGTCATACGGTGCGTGGGAGACCCAGAAAAACGGTTTTCCGAGGATGCTCTGCGTATTCTTCGCGGTCTCAGGTTTGCCTCGGTGCTTGGCTTTGAAATTGAAAAGGAAACCGCAAAGGCAATTTTAAACCTTCGTGGTCTTCTTAAAAACATTTCTGCAGAACGGATAAATGTGGAATTCACCAAGCTTCTTTCAGGCATAAACCGGAAAAAAATACTCATTGAATTCAAAGAGGTTTTTGAGGAAATATTTCCTCTGCCCTTTGAGGGTGACTGGGATTTTGCCGTGGAACAAGCAGTAACAAGCCCTAATGTGCCCCATGTTAAAGCGGCACTTTTCCATTTTCTGTACCGGGATTCCGAGAAGGTAAGAAAAGCTCTTGTGAGCCTTAAAAGTACAAATGAGCTTACCTTTTTCTGCGTTAATTTTTCAAAATATTATGACCTTCCGGTGCCGGGTACAACAAATGAAGCGTTGAAAAATCTCAGCCTTGCAGGGTATGACATTTATCACGCCGTTGCCCTTTTCAAGGGGGAAACAAAAACCCTGGAAATGCTTGATGAAATAAAGAAAAAAAGCCTTTGTTACCATATACACCATCTTGATATCGGCGGCAGGGATTTAATGAACCTGGGAGTTTCAGGCAAGGCGGTGGGAGAGCTTCTTGAACAGCTTCTTTCCCTGGTAATGGAAGGAAAAACAGAAAATAAAAAAGAGGCACTTTTAAAAAGTGCAGAAATCCTGAAGGGTGATATAAAATGACAGAACAGACAATAGCGGCAATAGCAACACCTCCCGGTAACGGTGGTGTGGGTATTGTGCGTATAAGCGGTGAAAACGCCATAGAAATTGCAAAAAAGGTGTTTGTACCAATGGGCACCGGCAAGGTTGAGGCGTTTGCTTCTCATACCGTTCACTTAGGCAAGGTAATAAACGAAAAGGGTGAAACGGTGGATGAAGCCCTTTTTACCTATATGAAGGCTCCCCGGTCATACACCGGAGAGGATGTTGTTGAGCTCAGCTGTCACGGCGGCACAATTTCACTTCGGGGTGTTTTGAAAAGTGTAATTTCCGCAGGTGCAGTTCTTGCCGGCAGAGGAGAATTCACAAAACGCGCCTTTTTAAACGGCAAGCTTGATTTAGCTCAGGCAGAAGCGGTAATTGATATTATAAATTCCCCCGGTGAGCGTGCCCTCGGAGCAGCGGTAAATCAGCTGGAGGGCAGACTTTCCGGGGCAATTAACAAAACCCGTGACAAGCTTGTTGAGGTAATGGCATACATTGAGGCTGAAACCGATTTCCCGGAGGACGATGTTTCGGGGCTTTCGGAGGAGGAGGTAAGAAGCCGTCTCACCCTTTCCCTTTCTGAGCTTGGAGACCTTCTTGCCACCGCAAACAGCGGTAAAATAATCCGCGAAGGAATTTCTACAGTAATTGTGGGCAGACCAAATGTGGGGAAATCCTCCCTTCTTAATTCTCTGCTCGGAGAAAACCGCGCCATTGTTACGGATATTCCCGGTACCACACGCGATATTATTGAAGAATATCTGACTCTTGGCGATGTAATGCTGAAGGTTGTGGATACCGCAGGCATTCGCGAAACTGCGGACACAGTTGAAAAAATAGGTGTTGACCGTGCACTTGATGTAGCGGAAAAGGCTCAGCTTGTGCTTTTTGTTGCTGACCTTTCGGTAATGCCTTCGGAGGATGACAAAACCCTTCTCAGCCGTGTTTCGGGCAAGCCTCACATTATGGTGCTTAACAAAACCGACAGGGAAATTCCCGGTGCGGAGCAGGCTTACAAAGCCCTTGCAAATTGCGAAACCGTGAAAATTTCTGCACTTCAGGGCGAGGGGGCAAAGGAGCTTGGGGAAATAATTTCCCGTATGTTTGCCCTTGGGGAAATTGACAATTCCGGAGTGCTGCTTACAAATATGCGCCATGTGGAAAGCGTTATGACGGCGGAAAAAGCAATAAAACGCACTCTTGAGGCATTTGACAGCGGCATACCTGCCGATATGCTGTTTATTGATATTTTCGAGGCGCTCACAGCTCTTGGTGAGGTTGTGGGAATGAGTGTTTCGGAAGAAATTGTGGATAAAATTTTTGAAAAATTCTGCGTAGGAAAATAAAAAACGGAGTGAATAAAAATGAAGCTTATATCCTGGAATGTAAACGGTCTTCGTGCCGTAATGGGTAAGGATTTTGAAACTGTTTTTAAAAATTTTGATGCGGAGGTTTTCTGTGTACAGGAAACAAAGCTCCAGCAGGGACAGATTGATTTTGCACCGGAGGGCTATAGCTGTTTCTGGAATTATGCTGAAAAAAAGGGGTATTCCGGCACAGCGGTTTTTTCAAAAAAGCAGCCTCTTTCGGTAAGCTATGGCATAAATATCCCTGAGCACGATACCGAAGGAAGGGTTATAACCCTTGAGTTTCCTGAGTTTTTCTTTGTTTGTGTGTACACTCCCAATGCTCAGGACGGTCTGAAAAGGCTGGATTACCGTATGAAATGGGAGGAGGATTTCAAGAGCTACCTTCTTGGTTTAAAGGAGAAAAAAGGTGTTGTGGTGTGTGGAGATTTAAATGTTGCCGCAACGGAAATTGACATAAAAAATCCGAAAGCCAATGTGGGAAATCCCGGCTTTACTCCTCAGGAAAGGGAAAAATTTGCTCTTTTGAAGGAAAGCGGTTTCATTGATACCTTCCGCCATTTTTACCCCGACCTTGAAGGGGCTTATTCCTGGTGGTCATACCGTTTCAAGGCAAGAGAACGCAACGCAGGCTGGAGAATTGACTATTTCCTTGCTTCCGAGGAATTGAAGGAAAACCTTGTTTCGGCAAAAATTCACAGCGAGGTTTTCGGCTCGGACCATTGCCCGGTTGAGCTTGAATTGAATTTCTGAAATAATTTTTAAAAAATTTGCAACCTTTTGAAGAGATGCAGGGTATTATATATGAGAGGAGGGAGAATTCCTTATGCAAAAGAAAACGGATAGTGCGAACGTTTTCAGGCAGAGGATAACAGAGCTGTACTTTGATACGGTCTACAGGCTTGCACTTTCACGCACAGGAAGTAAAAGTGATGCAGACGATGTGGTACAGGAGGTTTTTGTCCGTTTTATGCGAACGGAGACAGCCTTTGAAAGTGATGAACACGCAAAAGCGTGGCTCATAAAGGTTACAATTAATTGCAGTAAAAATGTGTTTGCTTCTCCCTGGTTTAAAAAAACCGTCCCTCTTTCGGAGGAGCTTACCTTTACCGATACCCATACCGGGGATGTGTACCTGACTGTTTCAAAACTCCCTCAAAAATACAGAACGGTTATACATCTGTTTTATTATGAAGATATGTCGGTAAAACAAATTGCGGACCTTTTAAACACCAAGGAAACCACAGTGAAGTCACAGCTTCACAGAGCAAGAGAAATGCTTAAATCCATGCTTGGGGAGGATTATAATGAACTTTAAAGATGAGTATCGTGCCGCAAATGAGCAGATACACGGTGACAGAACCATTCTGGCAGGAATAACCGAAAAACCCAAAAAAATTATATATTTCAAGCCTGCTGTTGGTATATGTGCCGCGGCAGCTGTTTGTGTGGCTGTGCTTCTCCTTTACCCTTACATTAATCTGCCCTCGGGCGAAAAGGAAGCTCCCGTAAAAACCGATAATGTTTTTTTAGCCTCCGAGCAGGAGCAGGGAATGCCCATTCCGGAAATTACGGAGGATGAGCAGCCCCCTGCTGTTATGATGCGGAAAATGGCTCCGGAAAATGTGACGGAGCCAACTTCCGAACCTGAAAAAAATGTAAAAACCCATTCCTATACCGTAAAAAATGCCGCAGTTGAAACCGAAAACACGGCGGAAAACACGGCGGAAATGTTTTTCACAGCAGATGTAACGGAAGAAGCGGTTTCGGACAACACCGAAGAAGCGGCAACGGAGGATTTTGCAACAGATGCCGCGGTGAATATGCCTATGGCGGAGGAAACCCTTCCTCAGGCATCGGCAGGAGGCGGTGGCGGAGGCTCAGCTTCCGCTGTAAAACAAAAATACACCTTTTCGGAGGATTTTTCGGCTGTTGTATTTTGTGACGGAAAAGGAAATGAAATCCGTTATGAAATTACGCCCGAAACCATGTTTGTAAACGAAACGGACCAAACCGTAAAGCCTGAGGAAATAAAGGTGATTGTTGCGGTTGAAATTCAGGACGGAATCCTTCTGAAAGTAAAAGGAGAGTGAACCCTTTGAAAAAGTTTTTATCTTTCATTTTAATGTTTACCGTTGTCCTTGGCACGGTTGCTTTTGCGGACAGCGCAGAAATGGAAAAGGTGCTGGGTACAGTTAAACAGCGTATACAGGACACAGAAATGTTTGACCGTATGGACAGCCGTCAGAGTGTAAGTGCGGATGGCAGAACAACCTACCGTTTCACCTGGATGAGTGAGGCGGACCCGGAAGCGGGAGAGCTTTCGGTAACCGTAACGGATGGCGGTGTTATTACAAACTATTACCGCTTTGCAAAATTGGATTTTGCTGACGACGGGCTTTCGGTTAACCGCAAAACCCACGGGGAAATTCTGCCGGTTGCAGAAGCTTTTTTAAAGAAAATTAATCCCGATGTTGCACATTCCCTTAAAATTATCCCTTCTTCGGGCTACGAAAGCCTGAGAGCTACATATTACGATTTTGAAATTCAGCGTGTGGAAAATGGTCTCCCGGTTTACGGTGACACAGGACATATAACCGTAACTCCCGACGGCAAAACCGTGGAAAGCTTCAGTTTAAGATACACCGAAGGCCTTTCCTTTGAAAGCGTTGAAAAAATGATTGATGTGAATTCCGCAAAAGCTGCCTATGGTGAAAAGCTTGGTCTTAAGCTTTATTATACCCTTCGTTACGATAACGGCAAACGGGAGGTTGTAGCGGTTTATTCACCAAAAGGCGCATACAATGAGTACATAAGCGCTGTTTCAGGTGAGGTGGTAACTCCCATTCAGCCCGATTACAGCGGAGAAAACTATAAATTTATGACAGAGGAATCGGTTACTATGGATTCCGCCGCAAACGGTGCCTTTACAGATGCGGAAAAGGCAGAGCTTAAAGCCGTGGAAGGTCTCATAACAAAGGAAGAGGCGGCAGAAAAGGTGCTTTCCGCCACGGTGCTTCCTTTAAATGAAAGCTACAAGCCTCAGCATTTTAATCTCAGCAAGGATTATTACGATACAAAGCAGTATTACTGGAACATCTCCTTTGAAGGAGAGGAAGGCTATGCCGATGCTCAGGTGGATGCTGTAACAGGCAGAATTACAAGCTTCTACAAAAACCGTAAATATTCCGAAGAGGAGAAAATTGCCCCCGAAATGGCAAGAAAAATTGCAAACACCACCCTTGTGGTGCTTGCTCCTGAGCTTTTCCCGGAAGATGGCAAAAGCCCCTATGTTCCTGATGATTACAGCGGTGGCTATACCTTTAGCTGGACACGGTACGAAAACGGAATACCATTTGACGGTGACAACGCCTTCGTTACCGTGGATTCGGTAAACGGTGATGTTGTGAGCTTCCATCTTATGCATCAGAACCTGGAGTTTCCTTCTCTTGAGGGAATAATCTCAGAAGAAGCTGCACTTGTAAAAATGTTTGAGCACACAAAATATGAGCCCTGCTTTATTAAAACCTGCTCTGAAAAAGGTGCAAAGGCTTACGATAAAGCAATAGCGGTTTATATGCTTAAGGACAGCAACCCGGTGCTTAAAGCGGAAAACGGTGAACTTCTTTACGGCAACGGCACAGCAGGGGAAATAACCCCATACACCGACATTTCAGGGCATTTTTCCGAAAACGCTGTTGTACTTCTGCAGAAGTACGGTGTAGGCTTTGCCGGTGGCAAATTCCTTCCCGATGAGGTTATAACCCAGAAGGATTTAGTTGCACTTTTAAATAACATTTTCTACCGCGGCGGAGCAATTGTTCTGGGAGAAGGCTTTATGTATGCCGATGCCTACACCAAAGCAACTCATAACGGAATAATCGCTGAAGGGGATTATTCTCCTGAAAACCCCGTAACCCGTGAAATGGCGGCAGTAATGCTTGTGCGTGCAATGGGACTTGAGGAAGCGGCGGCACTTGAAGGCATATTTGTAAGCCCCTTCACGGATGTAACCGGGAAGGTGGGCTATGTGGCAATACTTGGCGCAATGGGTGTTCTGAAGGGTGACGGAAACGGCAAATTCAACCCCACAGCACCAATAACCCGCGGTGAAGCGGCAGTAATGCTTGTAAACTATTTATCCCGATAATAAAAAACCTTAATGAAAACGCCACAGCCGGATAAGGCTGTGGCGTTTTCATATTATTCAGTTTTAAATGAATAGTAAACTCTGCCAAGAGGTGCAACGCTGCCGTTTTCGTAAAAATTCTCCACGCAGGTGAATTTCTCGGTGGAATCGCCCCATTTGAACATAAGCTCAAATGAACCATCATCAATGCCAAGCATTTTACGGGGAACAGCCAGGTGCATTTCATCACTTGAACAGCTGTAGGAAAGCTCTCCTGCGGTTTCGCCCTCAAATTCTCCCTGAACAAGAGTGGTTTTTTCCCGGTCAATTGCTTTGTAGTTTGCAACAAAATCCTTTCCGTTTGCCTTAATGAACAGATTCATCCAGCTGCCTTCGGAAAATTCCGGGGTAATGGCGTGGGAAGCACGGACATAAAAATATACATTTTCTGCATCGTATGTAACCTTGCTTTCAACAATGTTGTTGCGCATGGTGTAGTTTTTGTAAATTTTACCGCCATAGCCTTCAGCACAACGGTTAATTGCACCGTCAAAATTTCTGTAGGAAATTTCAACATCGTCCCATTGGTGGAAATTGTTGTTGATTTCAATGGTTTTGCCCTTCTGTGCCGGAATTTCCTCACAGCCCTTGTATTTTCTCACATCCGAAATAAGCTGCATATAGTAATTGTCAAAATATCCGCCACGCATAAGGTCAAGGTCCCGGCTGAATTCACAGCAGGCAAGGTCAACAAAGTTTATAACGCGGTTGCCCCTGGGACCGTGGTTGTCGTGTTTGCCTGCAATCCATTCGTTCCAGCCGGTAACGAGCACATAGTCAGGGTCCAGAGAACGTGCAACCTCCCATTCCTCGGCAATGTTGTAGCCGTAAAGGTAAGAGTCCGGGTCGTTTTCCTGTTCGTGAACACCGTGGTGGTAGGAACGACCCCAGTTACCCTTTTCACCGTACATAAGGGAATCTCCCATAAATATCTGCGGATGCTGTGCAACAGCAACATTCACTACCGAGTGAGTGCCGTCAGCCCGTTCGTATTTTTTCTGAGGACGGTGGAAATCAATCCAGGGCCATCCTCCCACATAATCGGGTTCGGTGGGCCATTGTCCCTGCTGAATGCTGAAAAAATCATGGAGCTCTGCCGTGCAATCTTCAGGTCTTCCTATAACGGCAGGCTTGCCATCTACATAAAACCAGGTGTCGGGGCAGTAATTCTGCTTGTAAATGTTGTCGTAAATGCCCTGAATTGTTCTGCCTGAATGAGAGTTTGTGTAAAATGTAACCTTTGGCGCGTTCCAGCCCTGCTGATTAAAATCGTGCAGCACTTTCATAATAAGCTTTACGGTACGCTCGTAATACAGAGCATTTGTGGTATCAAAGAATAAAAAGTC
Source organism: Clostridia bacterium (assembly GCA_045546415.1). Lineage (GTDB taxonomy): Bacteria > Bacillota > Clostridia > RUG12999 > RUG12999 > RUG12999. The sequence continues at coordinate 31,122 of JAZQCS010000037.1, forward strand.
AATGCCTGCCAGGGTGAGCATTTCCATGTGTTTGCGTATAACCCATTCGTCGTTGGAATAGTAAAATCCGTAAAAAGGCTCGCCCCAATGGTAATATTCACCGCCTTTGTTTGTCCAGGCAGGATGGTCCTTGTCAAATGCCGCTTCGGGATGCTCTTTTAAAATCCATTCAGGTACAGCGGGGTCGTGGCGGGGACTGTCAGTTCCGCACCATACAAAATAAAACATACCCACCTGTCGTTTTTTGTCGGTTTTAATTCCGCCTGCCTCCCCGGCGGTAACAAGAGTTCTGCCTAAACTGTCGGTGCCAAGCACCGGACCGAAGCCTGTTGCGTTGTTCATATCAATGTGCCTCCTTGGATATTTTTATATTTGTTATTTACATTTAAAGGGATAGTAAACTCTGCCCAGAGGTGCAACACTTCCGTTTTCGTAAAAATTCTCCACGCAGGTGAATTTCTCGGTGGAATCGCCCCATTTGAACATAAGCTCAAATGCACCATCATCAATGCCAAGCATTTTACGGGGAACGGCCAGGTGCATTTCATCACTTGAACAGCTGTAGGACAGCTCTCCTACAGCTTCGCCTTCAAATTCTCCCTGAACAAGAGTGGTTTTTTCCCGGTCAATTGCTTTGTAGTTTGCAACAAAATCCTTTCCGTTTGCCTTAATGAACAGGTTCATCCAGCTGCCTTCGGAAAATTCCGGGGTAATGGCATGGGAAGCACGGACATAAAAATATACATTTTCTGCATCATATGTAACCTTGCTTTCAACAATGTTGTTGCGCATGGTGTAGTTTTTGTAAATTTTACCGCCATAGCCTTCAGCACAACGGTTAATTGCACCGTCAAAATTTCTGTAGGAAATTTCAACATCATCCCATTGGTGGAAATTGTTGTTGATTTCAATGGTTTTGCCCTTCTGTGCCGGAATTTCCTCACAGCCCTTGTATTTTCTAACATCCGAAATAAGCTGCATATAGTAATTGTCAAAATATCCGCCCCGCATTAAATCCATATCACGGCTGAATTCACAGCAGGAAAGGTCAACAAAGTTCACAACACGGTTGCCCTCACGGGCTCTCATTCTGTCCCATTTGCCTGCAATCCATTCGTTCCAGCCGGTAACGAGCACATAGTCAGGGTCCAGCTCACGTGCAACCTCCCATTCCTCGGCAATGTTGTTGCCGCAAAGCAAAGAGTCCGGGTCGTTTTCCTGTTCGTGAACACCGTGGTGGTAGGACCTGCCCCAGTTACCCTTTTCACCGTACATGAGGGAATCTCCCATCCACAACTGCGGATGCTGTGCAACAGCCACATTCACTACCGAGTGAGTGCCGTCAGCCCGTTCGTATTTTTTCTGAGGACGGCGGAAATCCATCCAGGGCCATCCGCCCTCCAGGTCAGGCTCAAAGGCAGGCCATTGTGCCTGCTGAACGCTGAAAAACTCAAGAACCTCTTCGGAACAATCCTTTGGTCTGCCTATAATTGCAGGTTTGCCGTCCACATAAAACCAGGTGTCAGGGCAGTAATTCTGCTTGTAGATGTTATCGTAAATACCCTGAATGGTCTCTCCGGATTTAGTGTTGGTGTAGAACATAACCTTTGGTGCGTTCCAGCCCTGGTTGTTGAAATCGTGCAGTACCTTCATAACAAGCTTTGTGGTGCGCTCGTAGTACTGGGCATTTGTGGTATCAAAGAATAAAAAGTCAATGCCTGCCAGGGTGAGCATTTCCATATGTTTGCGTATAACCCACTCATCGTTGGAAAAATAAAATCCGTAAAAGGGCTCGCCCCAATGATAGTGTCGGGGAGGGTCGTTTACCCAGGCAGAATGCTTTTCATCAAAAGCCGCTTCAGGATGTTTTTTGAGTATTTCCTCAGGTATTGCCGGTTCAAAACGGTTTTTTCCTGCACCGCACCATACAAAATAAAACATACCAACCTGTCGGTTTTTATCGGTTTTTATGGGTCCTGTCTGCCCGGCAGTAACAAGAGTTCTGCCTAAGCTGTCGGTGCCAAGCACCGGGCCGAAGCCTGTTGCGTTGTTCATATCAATGCGCCTCCTTTTGTTGCAATTATATCAAAGCAGCCACGGTGTGTCAATAGGATATTTTATTTATTTTGTAGCATTTTTTGGTATTTTCCGGGTGAAGTTCCCATTTTTTTTGAAAAAACTTTGGAAAAATAGGTTTCATCCGTAAACATAAGCATATCCGAAACCTCTTTTACCGTTCGGTTTGAGGAGCATAGTATATTGCAGGCAAGCTCTATGCGTTTTTCAAGGTAATATTCATATGGAGTTATACCGAAATCCCTGCGGAAAATACGGATTGTCTGTGAAGGACTGCGGTAAATGTGTGACGCCATATCTTTTATGGATATATGCCCGGTAATGTGTTGTTCAATAAATTCCTTCAGTCGTTGTCCCTCGGTGGCAGCTTCACGGGGAATACAATCTGAAACGCCTTGCACAAAACGGTGAAAAATAAGCTCTGCACCGCGGTTTGTTTCCCGCAGAGAAAGCTTTTTATTGAAGGAGTGGTTGAAAAAATCACGAAAAATTCCATAAAGGGAGGGAGCGTGAAGAATCCGCACCGAGGTCAGGTCATATTCTCTCATAAGAGCCTCTGCAAGGCTTCCGCTAACGCAGAAGAACATTTTTATCCAGGGGTTTTTTGCCGAGGAATAGTAGCTGTGTGCCATTCCGGGCGGAAGAATATACACATCTCCCGGAAAAACGGGATGACTTTTTCCGCCAATTTCAACGGTACCCTCACCGGACAAAATTATTTCGCAGTTGTAAAAGCTGCAGTTGGAACGCATTATGGAATAGGTTTTGTCAAAATGGCTTATTCCCACCATGTGAACAGTAAAGTGGCAGTTATTTTCCTGAACAGGGAAATAACGGATAATTTCATTTTGGGGCATTAAAAACACCTCCATGCGTATATTTTACCATAATAATGCTTATATTGTCCCTTGTTTTAAGGGGTAAACAGTTATATAATACAAGTATATCATTAAAAAACTTATATGTCAACAGGAGGAAAAATTTATGAGCATTCCAAGACCGGAGTACCCAAATCCAATTTTTGAAAGAAAAAGCTGGCAAAATCTTAACGGAAGCTGGGATTTTGAGTTCGATTTCAGCCTGTCTGCCCGTCAGCGCATAGGGTCCCTTGAATTTTCAAAGGAAATCACCGTGCCCTTCTGTCCCGAAAGTGAGCTTTCAGGCATAGGTTACAAGGATTTTATCCCTTCGGTGTGCTACCGGAAAACAGTTAATATTACAAAAGAGCAGCTTGAAGGAAGGGTTTTCCTGAACTTCGGTGCGGCAGATTATGAAACCTTTGTGTACATAAACGGAAATTTTGCTTTTTCCCACCGTGGCGGCTACAGTTCCTTTGGCGGAGAAATAACAGCCTTTCTTAATGAAGGGGAAAACACCGTAATTGTAATTTGTGAGGATGATGTCAGAAGCGGAAATCAGCCAAGCGGAAAGCAAAGTCCGTGGCTTCAGTCCCGCGGCTGTCATTATACCCGTACCACCGGTATCTGGCAGACTGTATGGCTGGAGTTCACACCAAAGACATATATAAAAAATGTAAAATATTACCCCGATATCAACAACGCTCAGTTAACCGTTGATGCCAATGTAGAGGGAAGAGGAACCTTTACCGCAAAAGCCTTTTATGAAGGAAAAACGGTGGGAGAGGTATCAGTAAAAACAGAAGGAGGCAACCTTAAAGCCGTCATTTCCCTGAATGAGCTTCACCTGTGGGAGGTTGGTGCAGGCAGGCTTTACGACCTTGAGCTTAACTTTGGTGAGGATAAAGTACAGAGCTATTTCGGCATGAGAGATATCCGTATGGAGGGTAAAAAGTTCATGCTTAACGGGAAATCGGTGTTCCAGCGCCTTGTACTTGACCAGGGATTTTATCCTGACGGTATTTATACCGCAAAGGATGACGAAGCCCTGAAGAAGGACATTGAACTTTCTCTTGCGGTGGGCTTTAACGGAGCCAGACTTCATGAAAAGATTTTTGAACCCCGTTTTCTTTACCATTGCGACAAAATGGGTTACATTGTGTGGGGTGAGCACGCAAACTGGGGCTTTAACGAGGAATGTGCCGAAAAAGTTTACTATTTCCTTGATGAGTGGATTGAAGCGGTAAACCGTGATTTCAACCACCCGGCAATTATTGGATGGTGTCCGTTTAACGAAACCTGGAACACCTACGGCTTCGGCAAAAAGCCCAATCCTGACCTGGGCTATAACAACGCAGTCCGCCTGACTTATGATATCACAAAACAGCTTGACCCCACCCGTATCTGTATTGATACCAGCGGCGGTGACCATGTTAAAACTGATATTTTCGATGTGCATAATTATGAGCAGGACCCTATAAGGATGGTGGATTTCCTTGCAAAGGCAGAACGGGGAGAAAGTCCCTCAAGTGCAATAACCGTACATAACGAAACCTACCGTGGTGAGCCTCTGTTCTTAAGTGAATACGGTGGTACCCGCTGGGATGCCTCTGCAGAAGGAAGCACAGGCTGGGGCTATGGTAACGCTCCCAAAACCAGGGAGGAATTTTTAGAGCGAATCAAGGGCCTTACCGATGCGATTATGGACAGACCTGACCATATGGGCTTCTGCTACACTCAGCTTTATGATATTGAACAGGAAATAAACGGTCTTTACACTTATGACAGAGTGGCAAAGTTCGATTGCAATGTACTTAAAGAAATATTCAGCCGCAAGGCAGCAATTGAAGAATAAAAACAAAAAATCTGCAATCCACGCCACAACCAGGTAAGGCAGTTTTGGTTTTGAAGCCATATTTTTAATTTATACTACATCAAAAATTCCCGTAATACGACATTATTACGGGATTTTTGTTCTTTGTCTAAATATAAAAATCTGATATTCAAAACTGCTTTTGCATCCTGAAATCGAAATTTTTGTATGAATTTCAAGGCGAAAAATGCACATAATCCTGACGGATATGAGCATTTTTTAACACAGAAATTC
>JAZQCS010000038.1:0-5917 GCA_045546415.1 Clostridia bacterium
GGGGGGGGTTAACAAAAGTGATTCTTGCCGAAATTTCGTTCTCTTCAGTAAGCACGGTGATTGCATCACCATATGCATCAAAGAACTCAACTGCAGCAGCAGGTGCCGCAGCTACCGAAATGCCGGAAATTGTACTGATTACAAGTGCAAACAGTACAGCAATTTGGACTAACCGTTTTTTCATAAAGCCTTTTCTCTCCTTTTTTTTGACAGAGAAAACGAAAAAAACTGCGAATGAGCCACGAAAATTAATATGGATTGTCAATATTTTACCATAATATTATATCACAATAAATATCAGATTTCAATATAAAAATGTAAATTTTTTACAATTTTGAAAAAAGAACCCAAAATAACCAACAGATATCAGAAAAACAAAAAATTCCTCTTGACAAATGATTTTTTCTGTGATATAATATGTCTGTTGTACTACGCAACATCCTTGCTCTGCCCTTTGCGTAGGCAGGGCCAAAGTCCAGAAGGAGGTGAAAATAATGACTAAAGTTGTAAACAAGTATGAAACCATTTTCGTTGTTGATGCAGCACTTGAGCAGGAGCAGATTGATTCTGTTGTTGAAAAGTTTAAGTCATTAATCGAAGCAAACGCTACCGTCGATAATTTTGATGTGTGGGGTAAAAAAAGACTTGCTTATGAGATTAATTACAAAACTGAAGGCTACTATGTTCTTGTTGAATTCACAAGCGAACCTTCTTTCCCCGCTGAGCTCGACAGAGTTTACGGAATTACAGAAGGCATTCTTCGTTCTTTAATCATTGTTAAAGAACACTTTGAATAAGAGGTGACTAAAATGCTGAATAAAGTTATTTTGATGGGTCGCTTAACCCGTGACCCCGAGCTTCGTTCCACTCCCGCAGGTGTTAATGTTGTTAGCTTTACACTTGCTGTAGACCGCGATTTTTCGCGTCAGGGTGAGGAAAAGAAGACCGACTTTATTAACATCGTAGCCTGGAGAAATACAGCCGATTTCGTGGCTAAGTATTTCACCAAAGGTCAGCTTGTTGCAGTATCCGGCAGGCTTCAGGTTCGTTCCTGGGATGATGCCCAGAGCGGTCAGAAGCGTTATGCTACCGATGTTGTTGCAGACGAGGTTTTCTTTGCTGAAAGCAAAAAATCCGGCGGTGCAGCACCTCAGGATGGCAGCTTTCAGGGTCTGGTTCCCCCTGCTGATAACGGCAACGGCTTTGACACAACATCGGTTGCAGGTTTTACAACCGCCGATGAAGATTTGCCTTTCTAAAAAAGGTAACCATTTAATCTTATAAGGAGGTAACTTAACATGGCTGAAAGATCTAACGATCGTGGTATGAGAAAGCCCAGAAAGAAAGTTTGCGCATTCTGTGTAGATAAAGTTTCTGAAATTGATTATAAAGATATTGCTAAGCTTCGCAAGTACATTTCTGAAAGAGGTAAGATTACTCCTCGCAGAATTAACGGTTGCTGCGCTAAGCATCAGAGACAGCTTACAACAGCTATTAAGAGAGCAAGAATCATCGCACTTCTTCCTTTCTCTACAGACTAAAAGAAACGCCCCTCTGTTTTTAACAGAGGGGTTTATTCTTTAAAACGCCCCACACGAAAGTGTGGGGCTTATTCTTTTATTGGCTCCCTCTGACGAGGGAGCTGTCATCAAGAGTTCACTTTCCGGTGAACTCTTGATGACTGAGGGAGAGATACATATTATCTACATATACTTCCTCATATGCTCGAGCGCGCTTTTTTCAAGCCGGCTCACCTGTGCCTGAGAAATGCCAATTTCCTCCGCCACCTCAACCTGAGTTCTGCCGCGATAAAACCGCAGATTAAGTATATTTTGTTCCCTGCTGTTCAAATGCTCCATAGCCTGACGGAGAGCAATTTCCTGAATCCAGCTTTCATCGGTGTTTTTGTTGTCCTTCACCTGGTCAACAATGTAAGTGGCATCCTCACCATCATGATAAACCGGTTCAAAAAGCGACACAGGGTCAGCAATGGCATTCAGAGCGAACACCACATCTTCAGTTTTAGCATCAAGTTCCTTTGCGATGAGTTCTACACTCGGTTCGTATCCGTTTTCCGAGGTAAGCCTTTCCTTCACCTGCAAAGCTTTATATGCTGTGTCTCTGAGAGAACGGCTGACGCGTATTGCATTATTGTCACGGAGATATCTTCTTATCTCCCCTATTATCATCGGAACAGCATATGTTGAAAACTGCACTCCAAGAGTTGTATCAAAATTTTCCATAGCTTTTATAAGTCCTACACAGCCCACCTGAAACAAATCGTCCACATATTCTCCACGGCCTGAAAACCGTTGAATAACGCTGAGAACCAATCGCAGGTTTCCTTCAACAAATTCATCCCGTGCAAAGGTGTCACCCTGCTTTATTTTTTCAAGAAGCTCCTTCTTTTTTGCATTGGAAAGAAGCGGTAATTTCGCGGTATTTACTCCGCATATTTCAACCTTGTTCAACATCTACGCAGCCCTCTCTTCTGTTTTTATTTATTTTTCCCTGCAAACCCCCGTTTAATACCGCAAATTAATTTGACTTTGAAGGTAATTAATGGTATACTAATAAAAAGGAGTGATTCTTTATGGAATATATTTGTATAGCCCTTGTTCTTGCTGTTATTTTACTTGTTGTAATTCTTCTGACAAAAAGCTCAGGCAAAACCGACGACAGCCTTTTAAAAGAGCTTTCCCAACAACGCCGGGAAAATGCCGAACAGCTTCAGAAAAACCGCGAAGAGCTTGCCGGGAGCATATCCCGTCTTTCTCAGGAGCTTGAGTTGAAAATTGAAAACCAGAATAGGAAAATGGATCTCCGTCTTGCCGAAATCCAGGAGAAAAACGAAAAAGCCATCAGCGGTGTACAGAAATCTGTTGACGAGAACCTTCACAAAAGCCTGGAAGAACATATAGGTCAGTCCTTTAAAACCGTCAGCGACCGCCTCGAACAGGTTTATAAAGGGCTTGGGGAAATGCAGACTCTTGCAAACGGTGTAGGTGACCTTAAAAAGGTGCTTTCCAATGTAAAAAACCGGGGTGTATGGGGAGAGCTTCAGTTAGAACGGCTGCTTTCACAGATGCTTTCACCGGAACAATACATAAAAAATGCCGCAACAAAACCGGGCAGCGGTCAGCAGGTTGAATTTGCAATAAAGCTACCCTCAGCTCAGGGTGAAACCGCTTTGTTACCTATTGACTCAAAATTCCCCATTGAGAGCTACAACCGGCTTCTTGATGCCTATGAGAGCTCACCGGAAACCATTGAACTTTGCGCAAAAGAACTTGAAGATGCCGTAAAAAAATCCGCAAAGGACATTTCTGAAAAATACATCAATCCTCCGCTAACAACCGACTATGCGCTTATGTTTCTGCCCATTGAAGGGCTTTATTGCGAGGTTGCAAGAAGGAGCGGTCTTATTGAGCTTTTACAGCAAAAATATAAAATAATAATTTCCGGGCCCACCACTCTTACTGCTCTCCTTAACAGCCTGCAGATGGGGTTCCGGGCAGTTGCTCTCGAAAAGCGTTCTGCCCAGGTGTGGTCCACTCTTTCGGCAGTAAAAACAGAATTCGAAAAATTTTCAGAGGTTATTGACAGCACAAGGAAGCATCTTTCAAAAGCGGATGACGACCTAGAAAAGCTTGTGGGGGTACGAAGCAGAGCCATAGTTTCCAAACTGAGCCGCCTTGAAGAAACTCTGCCTGAAGAAAAAACCGAATAAAAACCGTAAAATCGGTTAAAAACATTGACTTTTATAAAAAAATATGGTAAAATTATTTATAGTATTTTTTCGAAACGGAGGCTATTAAATGCTGGATTCTGTGATTATGATAATTTTGTGGATTCTTGCTTTTGCCGGAGTCGCACTAATTTATCCCGTTCCCTATTTTATCGAAAAAAAAGGGGTTGCGGGAAATGTAAACACTGCTATGAAAATTACAGGTATAGTACTTGCGCTTGTAAGCCTTGCTGTTTTAAAATTCACAGGCTTACTTGACTGATAAAAACAAAGGAGAACTGTTATGGAAAACATAGGACTTGAAAAAAACTATAATCCTGCCTCTTTTGAGGACAGAATTTACAAAACCTGGACAGAAAATGGCTATTTCCACGCAGAGGTGGACGAAAACAAAAAGCCGTTTACCATCGTAATTCCCCCTCCCAATGTAACCGGTCAGCTTCATATGGGACACGCTTTCGACGAAACCCTTCAGGATATTCTTATCCGTTATAAGAGAATGCAGGGCTATTCTGCTCTCTGGATGCCCGGTACCGACCATGCCGGCATTGCAACTCAAATTAAGGTTGAAGCAGAACTTCGCAAGGAGGGTCTTACCCGTTATGACCTGGGTCGTGAAAAGTTTCTTGAAAGAGTTTGGGAATGGAAACACGATTACGGCAGCAGAATTATAAATCAGCTCAAAAAGCTTGGTTCCTCCTGCGACTGGGAAAGAGAACGCTTTACCATGGATGAAGGATGTTCAAAAGCCGTTCGTGAGGTTTTTGTAAACCTTTATAATAAAGGACTTATTTATCAGGGTCCCAGAATTATAAACTGGTGTCCTCATTGTATAACAGCTCTTTCCAACGAAGAGGTTGAACACGCTGAACAGCAGGGCAATTTCTGGCACATTAAATATCCTATCAAGGATTCCGACGGTTTCGTTACAATTGCAACAACCCGTCCCGAAACACTTCTTGGTGATACTGCAGTTGCAGTTAACCCCGAAGACGAAAGATATAAAGATTTAGTCGGAAAAATGCTTATTCTTCCCCTTGTTGGCAGAGAAATTCCCGTTATTGCCGATGAATATGTTGACAAAGAGTTTGGTACAGGCTGTGTTAAAATTACACCTGCCCATGACCCCAACGACTTTGAGGTTGGCAAACGCCACAACCTTGAAATCATCAAGGTGCTGAACGACGATGCAACTGTTAATTCCTACGGTGGCAAGTATGAAGGTATGGACCGTTACGAAGCCCGGAAGGCTATGATTGAGGATTTAGACGCTCAGGGTCTTCTTGTTAAGGTTGAGCCACACGCTCACAATGTAGGTCAGTGTTACCGTTGCGGCAGCACAGTTGAGCCCATTGTTTCAAAACAGTGGTTCGTTAAAATGCCTCCCCTTGCAGAGCCGGCTTTAGAAGCTGTTGCAAAAGGCGAAACAGAATTTGTTCCCGAAAGATTCACAAAAACCTTCAACAACTGGATGGAAGGTGTTTTTGACTGGTGTATTTCCCGTCAGCTTTGGTGGGGTCACAGAATCCCCGCTTTCTATTGTGACGATTGTGGTGAAACAACTGTTTCAAAGGAAGATATTACAGTATGTCCCAAATGTGGCGGAAAAGTTCATCAGGACGAAGATGTGCTTGATACCTGGTTCTCTTCAGCACTTTGGCCTTTCTCAACTCTCGGCTGGCCTGAAAAAACAAAAGAGCTTGAATATTTTTATCCCACCGATGTTCTCGTAACCGGTTACGATATCATCTTCTTCTGGGTAGCAAGAATGGTATTTTCCGGAATTGAACATCTTGGCGAAACACCATTCAAGCACGTTTTCATTCACGGTCTTGTTCGTGACGGTAAGGGCGAAAAAATGTCAAAATCCAAAGGCAACGGTGTTGACCCCTTACAGATTATTGATATGTACGGTGCTGATGCGCTGAGATTCACTCTTGTTACAGGTGTTGCACCGGGTAACGATATGAGATTCCCGGTTACTTATGACCCGCCAGTCGAAAAGGGAAAGAACCCCAATCCGGAAATCAATAAGATTGTCGGAGCTCCCGGTGTTGAAGCAAACCGTAACTTTGCAAATAAGATTTGGAATGCATCGCGCTTTGTTATGATGAATCTCAATATAGATAAATGCGAACTTCCTGAGCTTTCAGAGCTTGCTCTTGAAGA
>JAZQCS010000039.1:0-17736 GCA_045546415.1 Clostridia bacterium
TGATGTAAAGGGATACCTTTCAAAAATGGAAAAGAAAGAGCTTATTCGTCTAGGTATTATTGCCGGTGCTGCCGGTGCACTTACCATTACAGCAAGCATTATAATTGCGAAAAAGCTCAAAAAGAAAAAAGCTGTTCAGATTGTAGAAATTGATGCAGCAGACATTGACGAAGAATAATTATAAGGAGGGACAAAAATGACATTTTATCCCGAAAAAAGGAATAATGCCGGAATGGCATTTGCTGCAGGTCTGGGGCTTGGTATAGCCGCAGCTGCCGCAGGCGTTTTTGCATGGAAAAAATTTAAAGAAACCCATCCGGATTTCAACCTTAAGGAATACTGCGAAAAGTGCGGTATTATGTCTGACGAGTGCGATCTTGGCTATTGTACAGAGGATTGTGAAGATTGTGATTTTACCGAGCCTGAATACGAAGCGGATTGCAATATCGAGGATGTTGAGGTAGATTTAACTACCGAAGACGAAGAAGATTCTGAAGACGAAGAATCTGACGGGAAGACCCTCATCGGTGCGGAGAAAATATCTTTTGAAGATGCAAAAAGCATTGTTTCTGCTCTTGCAAACAAGCTTTACGGAGCAGAAGAGGTTTGTACGGAAGGTACAGACAACAACATTCTGCTTACCAACGACGGAAAAACACGAAATTGCTATATGTTCTGGATTGAACAAAAAGGCGACGATGTTTCTCCCCTTGCAGTTTTCTATTTTGATATTATAACCGGTGAGGTATTTGACAATTCCGAAAGAGGAATGAAAAAAATAAATTAGTTTCAGAACTGAACCGATAGCCATGTGTTATCGGTTCTTTCTTTTGAGGAGAATTTATGGGGATTGTAAAAGGAAATTTTGAAGATGCATTCAGAGCTTTGGAACATGAAAAAAAGCTTATGGGTATTGGTACATATAAAGAAAAATCTTTGCACATTTTTCTTAAAAATTATTTTGAACCGGATATCGGTTTTCACGAAATGCCAATCGGTAAAAAATATGCAGATATTTCTAACGAAAACGGTATAATTGAAATACAAACCAGATCTCTCGGAAACCTTAAATCAAAGCTTGAAAGCTTCCTTCCTGAACATCAGGTAACTGTTGTATACCCTTATGCTGCAGAAAAATGGTTGTGCTGGCTTGATCCGGAAACCGGCGAAATTTCCAAACCGAGAAAATCCCCAAGAAGGCTTACTGTTTTTGACTCATTTTATGAACTTTATGCAATTAAACAATATCTCACACACCCTAATTTAAGTATATATCTCATAGGACTAGAAATTCACGAAACGCGCCTTCTTGACGGTTGGAGTAAGGATAAAAAGAAAGGCTCCAGCCGTTATGACAGATATCCCCTTTCTATAACGGAAGAGCATCATATCAGAACAATTGATGATTATATATGGCTTATACCATCAAACATTCCTTCACCTTTTACCTCCTCGGATTATGCAAAGCTTGCGGGCATTAAACAAAGATATGCCAACACAGCTCTTAACTGCCTTGAATATGTTGGTGTTGTTAAATGCACCGGTAAAATTGGCAGGAAAAAGCTTTATGAAATTGTATAAAATATGTTGATTATTGTATTTTATTGTCATTTCTTTACATCTTTTTTTCAAGTATATTGACATTGAAGTTTTGTTATGATAGAATAAAGAATAATATGGAAAGAAGGTTGATTTTTATGCCAAAAACTTATTACATTGACTGGGTAAACGGTGTTGATACAAACGACGGTTTATCCGAAAACACCCCAAAACAGTTTCATAATGATATTGAACTCAAGCCTGGTGACACAGTGCTTTTTAAACGTGGAAATATGCTTCGTGACCTTTTGAAAACAACAGACGGAAGCGAAGAAGGTTTCATTACATACGGTTCCTACGGTGAAGGCGCAAAACCCATTTTCTGCGGTTCTGTAGATGTTTCATCTCCGGATTTTTGGGTTGAGGAAGAACCTAAAATGTGGAAATATGTTGGAGAAATTACCGACGAGCCTTGTAATATCATATATAATAAAGGTGAATATTGCGGTAAGCTTTGTTGGGAAAAAACCGATATGAGCGGTCAGGGCGACTGGTACGATATGCATTTAGGCAACGCCCGTTACCGTCGTTATCAGAGAACTCCCGGCGGTTGGATTGACAACATTCCTCCCGAGGGCTATAAAAGACCTCTTTACATTTATTCCGAAAAGAACCCGGGTGAATATTACACAAGTATTGAATACGTTACATTTAACCGTTTTCAGCTTGCAACCGCTGTATATGCAAGATTTGAAAACCTTACCTTTATAAACAGCGGCGTTCACGGTGTTGTGGGTCAGCACGACCTTCGGGTGGATAACTGCGATTTCCATTTTATCGGTGGTGCAACCTTCAACAGAACAATGCGTATTCGTTTCGGTAACGGTGTTGAATCCTTCCAGTTCCCCAAAAATGTTCAGGTAACAAATTGCCTTTTCAATAACATTTTCGACTCCTGCACCACATATCAGGGCTTCTGGGGATGTACACCTGCTGAGGATATGCACTACACAAACAACCTGTTTATGAACTACGGTATGGCGGCATACGAGGTTCGTGATCACATTCCCGTAAGAACAAGCTTTACCGACAACATCTGCATAGGTGCAGGTAAAGGCTTCGCTATGCAGGACGATATTTTCCCCCGTAATTCCGAAATATACCCCTTCCCTATGGGTCATCATGTTTTCATATGGCGAATGGCAAAAAGAAACGACCATCCCGAGGCCAAGCTTGAAATCAAAAACAACATTTTTTATGATGCCCCTGTTGGTGCGGCAATTTTTTCGTTCATTTTAAAAGAGCCTGAAAAACAGTTCGATTTTGATTATAACACTTATTACACAACAAACGATTATATGATTACCCGCTATAACGAAATAAGCTATAAAGCTGAGGATTTTGACAAATATGTCGAAGAATCCGGTCAGGATAAAAACAGTAAATACGAAAAAATTGACATTCGTGCTGCCGTTAAAGAATGGTACATCAAAACAGGCAGAGGTAATGTTTCCGACAAAGAACTTGATTTTTACGGTATATAATTTAAGAAAGTGAGTAATTAAAAATGGCAAAAACATATTATATTGACTGGATTAACGGCGACAATAAAAACGACGGTCTCAGTGAAAACACACCCAAGCAGTTCCACGATGAAATCGAGCTTCTTCCGGGCGATACCGTGCTTTTCAAGCGTGGTAATATGCTTCGTGACTGGCTTAAACCCACAAACGGTTCGGAGGAAGGTATAATTACCTTCGGTTCTTACGGCGAAGGTCCCAAACCTATTATTTGCGGTTCTACGGATGTTACGGACCCTGAAAACTGGGTTGAAACAGAAGAAAAAAACATCTGGAAATATGTTGGTGAACTTGTTGATGAACCCTGTAACCTTGTTTACAACGGCGGTGAATGCTGCGGTGAGCTTTGCTGGCTTAAGGAAGATATGAAAAAACAGGGTGACTGGTATGATGAAGATTTCGGCAACGGAAAATTCAGAAAATACTACAGAATTGAAGAAGATTGGTTTGAGAGAGAATATCCCGAAGATTATGTAAGACCTCTTTATATGTATTCCGAAAAAAATCCCGGTGAATACTACACAAGCATTGAATATGTTGAATACAAGAGATTTGCGCTTTCCACTGCAATTTATGCAAGATACGAAAACCTTACCTTCATAAACAGTGGTGTTCACGGCGTTACCGGACCTAACGATTTACAGGTGGAAAACTGTGATTTCCATTTTATTGGCGGTGCTTGTTTCTCAAAAGGTATGAGAATTCGTCTTGGTAACGGTGTTGAATCCTGGCAGTTCCCCAAAAATGTGTTGGTTAAAAACTGTCTGTTCAACAATATTTACGATTCATGCCTGACACATCAGGGTTTCTGGGGCACTACTCCTGCGGAAAATGTTCTTTATACCGACAATCTTTGTATGAACTACGGTATGGGCGCATATGAGGTGCGTGACCTTATTCCCATCAACACAAAGTTTGAAAACAACATCTGTATAGGTGCAGGTAAAGGCTTTGCAATGCAGACAAACATTGTTCCCCGAAATTCCGAAATTTACCCCTTCCCCATGGGTCATCATCTGTTTATATGGAGAATGGCACACAAAACCGACAACCCCGATGCAAAGCTTGAAATCAAGAACAACATTTTTTATGATGCCCCCGTTGGTTCTGCGGTTTTCTCTTTCATAACAGAAGAACCCGAGGAGCAGTTTGATTTCGACTATAATACATATTATACCACAAACCCGAAATCCATTAATCGTTACGGAGATACCAACTACAAGCCTGAAGAGTTTGATAAATATGTTGAAGTATCAGGTCTTGATAAACACAGTAAATACGAAAAAATTGATATTCGCGCCGCTGTTAAGGAATGGTTTGAAAAAACAGGCCGTGGTGAAGTTTCTGAAAAAGAGCTTGATTTCTACGGAATTGAATAATAAAATCAGCCCGCTATTTTTAGCGGGTTATTTTTATGTATTGGTATAATTTTACATCTTTTCCGATTTATATTGACATTACTTACTCCGTATGATAAAATTTAGTAAAACAAAAGAAAGAGGTATGTTTATATGGCTAAAACTTATTATATTGATTGGGTAAACGGTCTTGACTCAAACGACGGTTTGTCCGAAAACACTCCAAAACAGTTTCACGATGACATTGAACTTCTTCCCGGTGATACAGTGCTTTTCAAAAGAGGAAATATGCTCAGAAATTGGCTTAAAGGCACTGACGGCAGCGAAGAAGGTCTTATTACCTTCGGTTCCTACGGTGAAGGTCCAAAACCCATTATTTGCGGTTCTTTTGATGTTTCCGCGCCAGATAACTGGGTTGAGGTTGAGCCAAATTTATGGCAATATAATGGTGAAATTACTGACGAACCATGTAATCTTATTTTCAACAACGGTGAAAGCTGCGGAAAGCTCACATGGGTAAAGGAAGATACTGTTGCTCAGGGTAACTGGTATGATGATGACCTTTCAAATCCCAAATTCAAATATCATAGATATATTGATGCCGAAAAAAGATGGACAATTAATCCTCCTCCCGAAGGTTATAAAAGACCTCTTTTTATTTATTCGGTAAAAAATCCGGGTGAATACTATAATCACATTGAGTATGTCCCCTACGGTCGTTTTCAGCTTTCATATGCGGTTTATTCAAAGTATGAGAACCTTACATTTATAAATAGTGGCGTACACGCAATAACCGGTCAGCACGACCTTTATGTTGAAAATTGTGATTTCCATTTTATCGGCGGTGCGGTTTTTGGCGGTAAAGGTATGCGACTGCGTTTTGGTAACGGTGTTGAATCCTTCCAGCATCCTAAAAATGTTGAGGTTAAAAACTGTCTGTTCAACAATATTTACGATTCCTGCATAACTCACCAGGGTTTCTGGGGATGTACACCTGCCGATAATGTTCATTACACAAACAACCTTTGTATGAACTACGGTATGGCGGCATACGAGGTCCGTGACCATATCCCTTATAATTCTTCATTTACCGATAATATCTGTATCGGAGCAGGCAAAGGTTTTGCTTCTCTTACAGACATTTTCCCCAGATATTCGGAAATTTACCCCTTCCCTATGGGACATCATGTGTTTATATGGAGAATGACAAAGCAAACCGAGGAAGAAAACGCAAAGCTTGAACTGAAAAACAACATTTTCTATGATGCTCCCGTTGGTGCGGCAGTGTTCTCCTTCATTCTTGAAGAGCCTGAAAAACAGTTTGATTTTGACTATAATACATATTATACAACAAACCCGAAAATGATTAACAGATACGGTGATAAACGCTATACTCCCGAACAGTTTGCCGATTATGTTGAAAAATCCGGTCAGGATAAACACAGTAAATATGAAAAAATTGACATTCGTGCAGCTGTTAAAAATTGGTTCAAAGAAACAGGCAGAGGAGATATTTCCGAGAAAGAATTTGAAATTTTAGGCATATAATTACAAAAAACGGTAATCGTCAGATTACCTTTTTTTTGTATTCTCAGGCTTCGATTCCCCACAATTTTAAGTCACCAATAAAAAAAGACACCTTACGGTGTCAATTTTATTGTATGTATGATGTAATTTTACTGTCAAGTTTATTTTAGCTAAATTTTGCAACAAGTTGCAAAGCGAAATTATTGCTCCGCAATAGCTAAATTGTTTCTTTGAAACAGCTAAATTAAATTCGCTTTTTAGCTGACCGAAGGTCAATTTAGCTACGAAGTAATTTAGCGTGCATTAGCACATTTAGCTCGCGAAACGCGAATTTAGCTAAAAAAAGACAGATTTCTTTGTCAAAATCTGTCTTTTTTTCTTGGTGGAGGCGAGTGGAAAAATATTTCAGCTGAGCTGAAATCTTCCCTGCTTGCCGACCCAAAGGCTACGCCTTTCGGTACCCGTCTACGCACCAAAAACCTAAAAAATTTGCCACCGGCAACTTTTTCTTCACGGTTTTTGCCCTCTCAGGGTTCGATTCCCCACAATTACAATTCACCAATAAAAAAAGACACCTTGTGGTGTCATTTTTATTGGTGGAGGCGAGGGGAATCGAACCCCTGTCCGAAAACACGCCCACAGGAACTTCTCCGAGTGCAGTCTCTGGTTTAAAATTCCCGGATTAAACCGCCCAAAGACAGGCTGAAAAACCCGGTAGCATCATTATCCGTGGCAGGTTATGATGCCTCCCCTGCTCACGTTCACCACTAAACGACGCCCTATCCTAAGCCGTGGTACTCAAAGGTAGAACGACTGCCTTTAATTAGGCAGCAAAAGCTAAATTATCGTTAGCGTTTAAATTTAAAAATTGAAGCTTTTAAAGTGGCGCCTCACCACTACTCGCTATTCCGGTTTCTTTGTCCCCGTCGAAACCTTTACGCCCCCATATTAAGTTTTACTGATTACGCTCTTTAATTTCCCTGGCAATTTCTCGCTTTGCATCTCTTTCGGCATCACTTGCACGCTTATCATAAAGCTTTTTACCTTTTGCAAGAGCTACCTCAACCTTTATAAGGCTTCCTTTTAAATAAACAGAAAGAGGAATTATTGCATAACCCTGTCTCTGAACAAGTCCGAAGAGTTTATTTATTTCCCGTTTGTGCATAAGAAGCTTACGAACACGCATAGGGTCTTTATTAAAAATATTCCCTTTTTCATAAGGACTTATGTGCATTTGTTTAACAAACATCTGTCCCCCGGAAATTTCAATCCAGCTTTCTTTTAAATTAAGCTTACCCATACGCACAGATTTAACCTCGGTACCAACAAGCTCAATTCCTGCTTCAAACTTTTCTTCAATAAAATACTCGTGGTAAGCCTGTCTGTTGCTTGCCAGAGTTTTAATGCTGTCTTTTGCCATTTCAGGCTCACCTCCTTGTTTTTCCAATATATTATACCATAAAAACACAAGTTAATCAAGTGTTTTACATTACATTTTAAATACAATTTCCGACAAATAAAGAAATATCCCGGAATACTCCGGGATAAACATTTATTGATTAATTAATACACATTGTAATTCTTCATTCCAATCGACCTTACAGCCAAAAGCTTCGGAAACTGCACGAACAGGAACAAGAGTTCTGCTGTTAACAAGTTGTGCAGGAACATCAATTTGTTTTTCTTTGCCATTAATATACATTATGTCGGAATTTATCTGTAAAGATATTTTTATATTACCTTTTGATGCATATACCGTCTGAGTTGAATCGTCCCATAAAACCTCAGCGCCAAGCTTTTCAAAAATACCTCTTAATGGTACAAGAACCCTTCCGTCTGTTTCAATTGCAGGTTGGTCAAAATAAACTGTTTTGCCGTCAACTTTAACAGGAATTATGTATGTATAGGTATAATAGGATGATACAGGACTTTTATCGTGAGCCCAAATAAAAGAACTTTCAAGTTTCTTCGGCAAATAAGCCTTGGGACCGCAACTATATAGTGAAAAACGCCCAAAAGTTTCAAATGTTGGTGGTATATACAAAATCAAATCAAAGCAATATGCAAATGAATATTCACCAATCTTCTTTAATGTTTCGGGAAAAACAACATCAGTCATCATAGTACAACGTGTAAAGGCAAAATTGCCGATTTCTGTCAGATTTTCAGGTAAAGAAACGTTGCATAATCTTGTACAGTTGCAAAAAGCATAATCACCGATTGAAGTTATCGAGTCAGGCATATAAACATATTCAAGTTCGACACAATCTCTGAATGTATTACCGTATATATGTTTTATTCCCTCGGGCAGAATAACTTGTTTGAGATTTTTGCAACTATCAAACACTGTCGCACCAAGTTTATTCATAGTTTTCGGCATAGTTATTTCAGTAAGATTTGTACACTGATAAAAAGCCGAATTACCAATTTCCTCAACACTTTCATGTAAGTGAACCTCGACTAAGTTAATATTTTTTTCAAAAGCGCCGGGGTAGATTGTTTTTACAGTTTCAGGAACTTTATAAAAAGTATCTTGCTTTGTTCTGGGGTAGCATATAAGCTCTGTCATATCATTGCCGAATAAAATGCCATCAACAGTGTTAAAGTGTTTGTTGTTTTCGTCAACAGAAAAGCTTTGTAATTTTGTACAATATTCAAACACTCTTTCAGGTAATTCCGAAACATTTTCCGCAATATATATTTCCGTAGCAAGCTTCATTTTATTTTTTAAATTTTCACTCTTTAAAGCATCTGCAGAAAGAATAAACTTATATGTGGAAAAAATATCATTTTCCAATATTTTTATTGTATCCGGAATACTCGATACTTCAAGCTTATCACATTCCCAGAAAGCTTGATATCTAATTGCTTCAAGTGTGCTTGGAAGATTTATTTTCTGAAGCTCGGAGCAACCTTTAAAAGCATAGGCTTTAACTTCTTTAACTGAACCTTTAATAAAAACACTCTTAAGTTTTTTACATCCCCAAAAAGTACATTCGCCAATTATTTCTGCCTTTTCAGGAATTGTAATAGTGGTAAAACTTTCACATGCACAGAATGCATAGTCCCCTATTTCTGATATATTTTCGGACAAAGTAACATTGTGAAGTTTTTTGCAATCTCTGAAAGCTTCTTTTCCGATTCTTGTAACACTTTGCGGAATATTTATTTTTCTTAAATTTTCACAGAAGTAAAATGTTTGGTCCTCAATTGCTGTTATCCCTTCGGGAAGAACAATTTCCGTCAGATTTTTACAATAACTGAAAGCTCCCTTTCCTATGTAGCGAATATCCTTATGTAATGTGATTTTTTCAAGATTTTCGTTGGAAAAGAATGTGTAATCTTCAATACGTGTTATATTTTGCGGAACAGCAAAATGCTTTTCGGTTTTGATTGGAAGATATAAAACAAGAGAAGTTTCAGGTTTGTTGTATAACACATTGTCAACGGTCATAAAATAGTCGGAATCAGCTTGTATGCTTTCCAATTTCGTACAGTGAATAAAAGCGGTATTTGAAATTTTTTCAACATTTGACGGAATTATAAGCTCTGTTATAGCCGAACAGCCGCTGAATGCGTTATCTTCAATTGTTTTTAAAGATTTAGGAAACTCTATTTTATTCAGCAAGATACAATTTTCAAAAGCACCAAAACAAATTTCTTCGAGTTGTTCCGGAAAAACAACCTTTTCAAGTGATGTGCAATTCTTAAAAGTTTGCGAATCAATTGTTTTTACATTTCGGGGAATTTGTATTTCTTTCAGTTTTGAGCAATCAGCAAATACATTATCATCAATTTCATTCAGCTTTTCGGGAAGTTCAATGCGTTCAAGCTTTGTGCAACCGTAAAATGCATAATACCAGATTTTATTTAAGTTTTCAGGAAGTTTTATTGATTTTAAATTCTTACAATAAGAAAAAGCATGATTATTTATTTCTGTAACATTATCGGGAATTGTTATATTAATAAGTTTTTCGCAACGAGAAAAAGCACTGATACCAATATGCTCAATATTTTCGGGAAGAGTGATGTTTTCTAATGATTTACAAAACTCAAAGCAACCGCTGCGGATACTTCCGAGATTTTCAGGCAAATAAACATCAGACAGTTTGTAACAACTGTTAAACATACCGACGGGAAGATTTGGTGTATTTTTACCTATGTATGCTCTCTCCAGATTGGTACAATCAGCAAAAGCATACTGTTTGATTTCCGTCACACTGTCGGGTATTACTATCTCTTTAAAAGATTCACAATGTCTGAAAGCATTTTCACCGATAAATATAACACCTTCAGGAATAGTGATATTTTCAAGATTTAAACAATTATAAAAAGCATATTCACAAATGGTAACAACTGTTTCAGGTATAGTAATATTTTTTAGGTTTGTACAATCATAAAAAGCTCTTTTACCGATTGATGTGACGGATATTCCTTCAATCTCTTCCGGAATTTCTATACTTATTGCTTTATAATCACATTTTGTAATAGTTATTCCGGTATCCGTTACAGTATAGCTCAGATCACCATATTTCTGAGTGGCGGCAGACAAAACCGGCAACTGTAAACACAAAAGAGACAAAAACAATAAAACAGCAAAAAAATTCCTTTTCATAATAGCCTCCATTAAAAAGATATTCAATACATCCCCGCAACGAAGCATCTGTCAAGTGACCGTTCATATTCATAAATTGTGCAAACGCTTAATTCTTTATTTTTTTCAACAACCCAAAAGCTGACATTATAAATCTGTTTACCTTTGTTTTTGATTTTAACATTATATCGGTATGCACGGTCAACCTCAAAAAAATCAAGAGAGCCCTGAGATTTACAATAGCTCGAATACACATTATTTATTTTTTTAAGAACACTTTCCGATGCCTCACGGGTGTTTGTTATCCGGATTGAATAATGCTTTTCCGGCAACGGTGATCTTTGATAATCAATCTCAGGCTGCTGACCAAATCTTATTTGAGGAATATCAAGTAATTTGTATTGCTCCGCAGGGTTATCCTTCATAAAACACTCAACATACTGCTTTGCAAACTCTTCATGAACCGGAGTTGTATCTCTGTTTAAATATAGAATAAGCCCGGTAACCGCAGCTATCAAAATTAAAACTATAATAGATAATAAAATTATTTTTCTTTTCATATGTATTTTCCTGTCGTTCAATTTGTAAAATTATTATATTAAGACTGTATAATCTGGATGCCATTGTTTTTTATTTATTGTGACACATAAGGTTTAGATGCAACCTTTCCAAGGCCCCCTTGCCTAAAGGGGGCTGTCTGCGAAGCAGACTGGGGGATTCTTTTTTTCGATTAACCAAATCCCTCTTTTCTATCCCTCCACCACCTTCGGTGGTCCCCCTCCCTTTAGGCAAGGGAGGCTTTTCCTTTCGACAACATTCGACATATCCATATTGCGACACATACGGTTTAGATGCGAAAGTTTGTGTTAAATTAGGATAAAATTTATTTATATCACTTCTTGTCTTTCATCTGAATCAATATTCCAGCAATAATAATTACTAATCCAACTAATGAGTTTAGCTTTATTTCTTCATTTAAGAACAAAGATGTCCACACAAGCGATAAAAACGGTGTTATGTATGCAAGATTTGATACCTTCTCTGTTTTTCCGGTTTCAAGCGCAATAACCCAAAAGGTATTTGCAATTGCCACCGTAAAAATGCCATTCCACATAAATCCAAGCATTTGATTGGTGCCCGGTATAAATATATCTCCATTAATTAAATTAACCAATGTTGTAAATATAAAAGTAGCTAAATAACTTACCATTAGTGTCATACTTTTATTATAATTCATTTTTTGATTAAGAGCCGTGAATAAGCCGTATGAAACAGCCCCAAGGATACAACAAAGCGCACCTATAAGCATCTGACCGTTAAAACCATTAATGTCTCCGCCTATAACAACAATTACACCAAGAAACGAAATAAAAATAGCGACAAGTTTCTTTGCAGTAAGTTTTTCTCTTAAAATAACACACGCAAATATTACACTCATTATAGGCCATAAATAATTAATGATAAACGCCTGCGATGCCGGCAAAATATCTGTTCCAGCATAATAAAACATATAATAAAATATGGTACCGGGAATTCCTATTGCGACCATAATAAAATAATCTTTTAATGT
The DNA here is from genome assembly GCA_045546415.1 of Clostridia bacterium. GTDB lineage: Bacteria > Bacillota > Clostridia > RUG12999 > RUG12999 > RUG12999. The sequence goes on from JAZQCS010000039.1 coordinate 12,169, forward strand.
ATAGTTTTCATATTTTTTAAAATTACCTAATAAAATATTTAAGACAAGCAAAAACAAACCTGCAATCAACGAATTTACCCACAAAAGTTGCATACTGTTAAATTCGCGAAGAAGAATTTTGCAAGTTGTTGCAACTGTTGACCAGCAAAAGATGGACACCCCTGCATAGAAATATGTTTTTTTCATTTGTTTTATTTCCTTTCATTCTTTTCAACCACAATATCATTATATAGACTGTATGTTTCATATACAAATTGTTTTGGCAATAGTTCGTCTCAAATTAAGAACAAAAATCATGGTCCTGTAAAAGAGGAAATTTTGCTATCATCTAAAGTAATCGTCTTACTAGTTTCATGTACATCATCATAGCCATCGATGGTTAGTGTTCTTTTCATCTCAATATAAACTGTTCCATCATTTTGTGAAATCATATCTATTTGCAAATCATAATCGCATACATGCCACCAGTTTGTATTAAATTGCCCAAACTCTATTTGCACTTCTCCTATATTCTCATTAGGAATCTTAAAAGAAAAATAGTTTGGACCATATTTACCTTCCTTAAACTTAAAATCCCCATCATCTAATATCAAAGTTTCTACATTCTCTCCTGTTTCAATACTGAAACTGAGTTTTACTCCATTTAAATCAACTTCTTTTCCATCCGATACTACAGTTATTTTGCCGGTATTGTGATATTTAGCAAAACGTGAAGGAATTTCAGGAATATACTGCCTATAATTATAGCCAACTAAAATAATGAAAAACAAAAATACAATAACATATAATATTTTCTTTTTCAGAAAAACTCATCTCCTTATTCCGACAACATTCGACATCCTTTATATAAAGACTGTATAATCTGGATGCCAACCTTTTTAATAACAAGCTTATCTCATATTTCGATTCTTGTTTCAATCAGGATGCAATGACAACTTTTTCTATTATTCTAACATGATTTTTCGAAATTTTTTAATCAAGGTTTCAGAAACTCCGCACGATAACAAATATGTTTTAACTTTTTCCTGTATTGTGTCACCTTCAAACGCATTAAGGATTTCGTAAAACTTTTGATAGTGGTCTTTCGAGTTTCGTGTGCGTAAACCGTATATTGATAAAGAGGTGATTTCGTAGTCATCAATCAAATCATTATAGGATTGTCCTAAAACCGCACCTATTAAAAATGTCAATGTACCGGTTCTGTCAGCTCCTCCCCAGCAATGAAAATATACCGGATAATTTTCTTCTTCGGCAAGAAATTCAAAAATTTTTCTGGTGCTGTCGGGATGATCAAACCAATTGTTATATGCCTTAACCGGTATGTTCAGATATTTTACTTTACACACATCTTGAACATTTTCTGTTTTTCCTCTCAAGTCAAGTACAGACTTGATTTTCAGGGTTTCTCTCATTGTTTTAATTCCGGCATCAGTTATATTTAAATGTGAATTCATTTCACTGCCCCGATACAACACCCCCTGACGAATTCTCTTTCCGCTGACAGTTTTCCATCCTCCACAATCCCGAACATTTGTCAATCCGTCAATTTTTATAAAACGAGGGAATTTATCTGCTGTATCAAAATAAACTGTATCCGAAATCTCATCATCGCACACTACGCGCCAAAAATATCGTGTGTTGCATTTAAGATTCTCCAGACAACATAAATTATTTCCGGATTTTGAATAATAGGAGTTGAAACTTTCGTCCTCGGATATCTGTATCACGCTTTCTCTCCCAGCTTCCCATTCCAGCATTACTTTCCTCGGAAAAGTACAATCCTCATTATCATGTTTTTTTAAGTCTAAATAGTCAAAGTGAGCAAAGTTTTCCATCTGTATATCAGAACGATCTGTCTTGAGAAATTTAAGCTGCTCATCTGTTAACAAGTCAATTTTTTCTCCGTTGTTGGGATTTTTTAATATTATCATACTATTCATTCTCTCTTTTTTACGAAATATATCATATTAGGTTAGACACTATTACTATGATTTTGTCAAGTCAGGGACAAAAAAATTTAATAGTTTATCGGCATTTTTAAAAATGCCGATAAACTCAATCCACAAAATGTTATCCCGAAAGGCTTCCCCTCAAGGGGAAGGCTTTTTTGTCCCTTGTATATCAAAGTTTATAGGGAATGTATAATACGGACGGCAATGCTCACAACCAAATTGGATTTAAAAATTATCTGTTATTTATGAGACTCTTCCCTTCCCATTCTCTAGGTATATCAATCGACATTATTTCTGCAATAGTTGGAGCTATATCAAGAATGCTTATATTTTCCAGTTCTTTTCCTTTAATGAAACAATCTCCGTAACATAACATTGGGATTGTCATATCTTCAGGCATATCAGTACCATGACACCTGTCATGCCCGCCGTGGTCAGCCGTAACAATAACTGTGTATTTACTGCCAACCTCATCTATCACTTTTTTTACATTGTCAAATGCTTTGTTTATGTATTCAAGATAGGTAGAACTCATCCACCCTGAATCATGACCGCCTTTGTCATCGGTCTCTACCATATAAAGAAACACAAAATCGGGATCAGCCATTTTTATATAATCAAGAGCACGATTAGTGAGCATTCCGTCAGTATGTTCAAACGAGTATGCATTTATATACTCTGCAGCTACTAACGAACCCGGTTTTCCAATGTTTCTAAGCGGCTCCCAACCATAATACATGGCACACTTTTTTCCCCGGCTTTGAGTTGTTCAAACAATCCGCTTACAGGTCTTACCGGTACTACATAATCATTGGTAAGTGTTCCATGCCTTTCCGGTGGGACACTATGAAACATGGAAAGATGGCAGGGTAATGTTATGGACGGGTATACTGTCTTTGCAGAAAAAGTATATGATGAATTTTTCTGAAATTCTTCAACAAAGCTATTTCCACACTTCAATAGCCCATCCGGTCTCATTCCATCAATAGAAATTAATATTACTTTACTCAATTTATTCTTCCTTTCGATAATATTCGACACACTTACTACGACTTAGTCAAGTGAAAGACAAAAATTTTTAATACTTCCCCGCTCGAAAGAGTAACCTCTTGAGAATTTTATAAAATAAAATTCTATGTGTGTCAATTATAGAATCAGTGAACGATTTAGATGCCACCGATTTCTCATTCTTTTTTCGCGGTAGTAATTGAGGCTATTAGTATTCTGCGAATTTTACTACATTTATCAAACATATCTTCATACTCTTCTTCAGTTATCATCTTTGTATCTTTAAAAAGTCCTAACCAATAATCACTTTCATAACTTTCTTTTAAAGCAATTTGAAATTTATTTATAAAATCCGCTTTACTTGATGAATAATTAGCTTCGTGGATATTGGCTCCAATGCTTGTGCCACGCCTCAAAAGCTGATTTAGCAGCACATTTCCTTTTCTGCTTTCCTTTATCTCAGTACACAGATTAACAATATCAACTGCAAATTGTTTTGACAAATCTACAAGTTTGTTTTCTTTCATATCATTTCTCCATTTTATGAATTGACAACGACCTTGTCATGAATTGGCTAAAGCCATGATTTCTCGCTTCGCTCCATGAATTGAATTGCCTTTAATGCACTTTAGTGCAATTCATAAGCCGAAAGGCTCAATTCATGAAATCTCAGATTTCAATTCATGCCGTCAGGCAATTCATTGAGTTTGCTTTGCAAACTCATTATATCATTCTTCATAAAAATTGTCAATACAACAATTTTTATATTTCTTTTTTTATGCTTATTATCACAAAAAATATTGACTTTTGGCGATTCATGATGTATAATAATAGTGAAACAAAAAAATAGGAAGTGATACTCATGGACAATCTCACAGAGATTATCGCAAAAGAAATTAAAAAACAGTATAAGAGTGTGCGTCGTTTTGCAATGACTCTCGGCATTCCTCAGACTACAGTTGCAAGCACTCTTAAAAACGGAATCAGCGGTACAGGTTATGCTACCGTTGTAAAAATGTGTGAAGCTCTTGATATCAAGCTTGTAAACTATAATTCTCCCCTTCTTGCAGATGAAAAAATGGTTAAAATGCTTGAAATGCTGAACACACTTGATGAAAAAGGTCTTCACACAGTAGAAACTGTTCTTTATGTTGAACATATGCGTTGTGCTAATGATGAAATTAAGGTTGGCAATGTTGCGGCATTTGGCGGTAAATCCTTTAAGGCTAAGGCCGATGAAAGAGCCGAAATTGCTGCAAACTCTCTTAAGAACATTAAAAGTAAAAAAACTAAGTAAATAAGGTTTGAATCTGATGAAACAGGCTTTTGATTTTTTTAAAAAATTTAAAATCACAACACTCGATGCAGAAATTCTTTCCTCAATAATTGAAAAACAAGGTTACACAATTGTGGAATTCAGCCGTGTTTCTAATTCTGATGATGTTGAACAGTTGCTTATTGCCCTGGGAGTAAAGGCTTTATCCTTAACCACCGGGGCTTTTACCTATGCTGATAACAACTGGCGTATAGTTTTTATTGAAGAAGGTCTTTCGGAAGACGAAAAGCTTATTCTTCTTGCTCACGAGGAAGGTCATATTTTCTGCGGACATCTCGGCAATATGACAGGTATTGTGGGAGATTCTGTGATAAAAGAACATGAGGCAAACGAATTTGCTCACGAATTAATAAAAAAAGCTTCTTGCCGTTCGATTTATTTATGGTTTTATATCCATAAGGTAAAAGCCATATGCATATCTGTTGTAGCAGTTTTGCTGATTATAGCTTTAATATTTGGCGGAATTGCTTTATACAAAAACGCACGCATGAATGACTATTGCAGAACAAAGTACGGACAAAGATACCACAAACCCGATTGCGAAGTGCTTATAGGTCATCAAGTTACATATAATTCAAAGGAAAATTTTGAAAAAATCGGCTTAACACCATGTGGTGTGTGTCTTGATTGAATGAGGTAATAAAATGCACCCTTTTAAACATTTTAACACAATTACAAAACATAGACATAAAGTTATAGTGCACGCTGCAAAATGCGGTATTATGTGGCAAGGACTTTTTCACGATATGTCAAAATATTCTTTTTCAGAATTCTGGGTCGGTGCTGAAAACTGGCAAGGTACACGAAGCCCCAACGAGGGTGAAAGAGCCTCAAAAGGCTATTCTGTAGCCTGGATGCACCACAAAGGCAGGAACAGGCATCATTTTGAATACTGGACGGATTACAATCCTCAGACTCACCTGATGTCCCCTGTCCCAATGCCTCATAAATATCTGATTGAAATGTTCTGCGACAGAATTGCGGCCAGTAAAATATATCAGGGTAAAAACTATAAGCCCGAACATCCTCTTGAATATTTTTTAAGAGCAAAAAAACGCAGGGTAATACACCCCGAAACATCATTAAAGCTTGAATATCTTCTTACAATGTTAAAGGAAAAAGGCGAAAAGGAAACCTTTAAGTTTATTAAACAGCACAAAAAAGGTTTTTCTGTTCCTGAAAGCTTTATTGAAGCATAATTTTCTTGACAATTGAATTTTATTGTGTTATAATCTTCTTTGTAAAAATTGCTTGTGTAGCACAGTAGGTAGT
>JAZQCS010000040.1:0-17179 GCA_045546415.1 Clostridia bacterium
TGTTATCTTCAAATCTATTAATGTCTTGACTGTTCATTATCACAGTAATATCTTCTGCATCCGGCTTGTTCGCCCAACACTCGATAATATTGATAATTAGCCCTGCAAGTTCATCTGATGAATATATGGTATTAACATTTCCACTAATAATTGTTTTAAGCTCTCTTGTCACGCTTTCTCTGAAAGATATTAACAGATTGCGACCTGCTTGACGAATTGCATCCTCGCTTGATTTTGTCATTCGCTCAGTTTCTGCTCTTGCATCAGCCATAATTTTATCTGCCTGTGCCTGTGCTTCGGCAATAATCTTTTCGGCGTCTGCCTTTGCAGCATCGACTATGTCCCTGGCTTCTGTCTCAGCAACCGCAACGCCATCCTTTTTGATCTGTTCAATTAACTCTTGGAGTTGTACTTCCATAATGTAATCTCCTTTTCACATTTAATCATGTTTTTGTAGAAAAAACAAAAGGGAACCAACGTCCTCTGCAGTCAGCTGGTTCCCATAATTATCATTATATTTATTCTAGATAATTATATCATGATTTTAATTTTTTGTCAAGACTTTTTGAAATTATTACATACTAAAGCCTTTCAATGTACACTTTCTGACTTGATGTATTAATTATATGCTGCGTTTTTATAGTGTAACAAGTTTTAAGCCTACAGGTCTTTTCTTTGGTTAAGGTGTATCAAAATTTGACATAGTGAATGGAGAATATATTTGTGTAATTGGCTCAAAAACGCTTTGTATTGCGTTTTATTTTGTTAGTCGAGTAATTCTGCTAATTTTATTCTGCCATGCTTAAAACGGGCAATTCCGTTTGATTCTATTTACAATTTCATGGAATGTATATTATACTCAAACAAAATTAAACGTGTCGATTTTTTGGCAGTTGGGCATCAAATTTGCAGAGAATTTTCAATAGCATCAATAAAGCATCAAAAGGCATGAGGTTCAGCAGACCGAGTGCTGGCTTTTTTATATTGACAAGTCCCTGTTTTTTATGTATAATGAAAAAGAAAGATAATACATGCGGAAAAGGGAGGCGATGATTTTGGGAAACCCCACATGGTTTATTTTTTTAAAAACGAATTTTGAATTTGGCGAGTATAGTTTGCATTGTGATGCTTTTTATCGCACGCTTAATCCCTCTGTTACCGACAACCATTCTCATGGGTACTACGAGATTCATTTTGTCACAAGCGGATGCAAAAAAGTTACTTTGAATTTTACCGAAGAGATTTACCTTAAACCCGGTGAGTTTCTGATTATAGGTCCCGAGGTTTTCCATATGGAAATGCCTATGGAGGGCGAAGAAGTCTGCACATATTCGATTTCCTTATCAGTTAAATCTGAAAAATGTGACGAGCCCATGTTTGGAAAACTGCCGTATTATTACATTCGTTCGGATTCCGAGAAGCTTATTGATAGTTTCCAGAGTCTGGAGAGTGAGCTTATTGAGAAAAAGCCCTCATATAAAAGCCTGATACCCGGATATCTTATTCTTATTTGCGGTAAACTGGTACGGCTTTGCGGATTCGAACAAAAAGAAAACGAAAATGAAGACACAAAAATGTTGCAGAGAAGAGTTGCAGATGCTTATTTCAACAGAATTTTTCATGAGGGAAAAATAAACCTCAGCATTGAGGAACTGGCAAATATTTTGTTTATATCGACCCGGCATTTAAATCGTATTTTGCATGAGTTGTACGGAATGAGCTTTAACGAGAGGGTTACCTATACCAAACTGAAATATGCCGAATATCTTTTGTTGCAGTCGGATAAAACGGTAGATCAGATAAGTGAGGAGTGTTCATGGAGCTCAACATACCTTATTCGTGCATTCAAAGAGGTTTATGGTAAAACACCCTTACAATTTAAGAAAAATCATACTAAACGGACATGAATTTTAAATTTATGTCCGTTTGGTTTATTGTTTTTTTGTGGGTTTTGTGATATAATGAGTTTGCAAAGCAAACTCAATGAATTGCCTTCGGCGTGAATTGAAATCTGTGATTTCATGAATTGAGCCTGCGGCTCATGAATTACACTTCGTGCATTATATAGGCAATTCAATTCATGTTGCGGTAGCAACAATTCATGGCTTTAGCCGATTCATGACAACAAAGTTGTCAATTCATTAAAAACAAGGTGCATCTTTCCTATCACCTAATTATAAAATGATTGTATGATGTGTGTGGTGATAATACGGAAACTCTTTACGGAGTGTCCGTGAAGGTCTCCAACGAAAGCATATGATTTTACTCTGCAAATTCAGAAAGGGGAATCCTTATGAGAAAAATTTATGTAACAGACAGTTGTGTCCGGGCAATTTCACCGGTTTTTGTAAAGGATGGAGCTGCTTCCATTCAGTATAATGATGCAGAAAAGGGTGCCGGTGGTGTGAAAATCACCTTCGAGGCAGAACAAAACGGTTTCAAAAAAGTTAATGTGCATTATGACCATCACCACAAAACGGGTATGCCGGTGATGGCAATGGTGTTTGTGAATATGGCAGATACCGAAACAGATGGAGGCTTGCTCTGTGAATGGCACAATAACGCCAACGGAAACAAAGGACGGTACCAGACTGCAACAATATCCGTTCCCGTAGTAAAAGGCACAAATACCCTGCGTATTGCTTCGGTGCAGAATGCATCAGGCTGGGATTTTTCGGTGGATTATGTTGAAATTTCAACTGAAACCTATTCCTCGCCTGAAGAAATACCTGTACAGAATGCACATTTGCCTCTTCCTGATGATTTCTGGGGGATTTTTGAGGCGGAATCCGTGCTTGGTGACGAACAGCTGTACCTGACCGATCTGGAAGAGGGCAGAAAAGGTGTTTATATGTCTGCAGGTAAAAACTATTGCTACGGTGAAGCAGATTTCGGAGATGGCGAAGCAAAAAGCATTGAGTTCAGATATGAGGGTGAAACAGCCTGGCCCTACATACAAATGAAAATAGATTCCGAAGATGGTGAGGTGTTTGCGGAGGGGTCGCTTCCTTTGGCTTCGGATAACAAAATTACAAGCTCTAAAATTAATTTTACAAAGAAGATAACCGGCAAACATAAAATTTACCTGTGCTTTATAAAAGGCGATGCGGTGGTAGACAGATTCAGCTTTACCTGCGAGGTTGAGGAATATGACGAAGCTACCGGCAGTAATACAATCCGTGACCTTTGCTGTGATACCTGGGTTGCCACCGACGACCTGGGAAGAATCACTCCTATGGGCGGAGAGGTATCTGCACCCCGTAAGGATAAATATGTGGGTATGTTCTATTTCCTTTGGCATCAGGGTACAAACGGACAGCTTTTTGACCACAACAAAGCCTACCTTGAGGGCGGTGCCGAAAAACTGTGGGAGGTTATGGCACAGGGTCCTAAAGGCTACGGTCATTACTGGTCAGAGCCTTATTTCGGATATTATCGCACAGAGGACGAGTGGATAATCCGCAAGCACGCTAATATGCTGGTTGCAGCAGGAATAGATTTTATTTTCCTTGACACATCAAACAGCAGCATATATTCTGCCTCCACCACAAAAATTCTGAATGTTTACAAGCAAATGCGTGCAGAAGGAACAATGACTCCCCAGGTGGTATTCTTTATGGGTATTCACCCAGGGCTTGCACCCGGTAAACTGGAAAATATGTATTACGATTTCTTTAAGGACAACAGATACGACGAGCTTTGGTTTAAGTGGCAGGGGAAACCCCTTGTTTTAGGAAACACAGAACACCTGACAGAAATGGGCGTTGCAAACGGGTTTACAACCCGTACCTCCTGGGCATTTAACAAATGGACAGAGGACGGTAAAGGTAAATGGCCCTGGATTGCACTTGACCCCCAGGCTCCCGGCAGAGACCATGACGGAAAGCTTGAACAGGTAACGGTTTCCTGCGGATTCCATGCCAACGGAACCACCGGAAGAAGCTACACCTCCGAAACCGGTCAGCCCACCGACGGCAGAGGGGAGTTTGAGTTCCATCTGGAATCCACGCCAAAGGGTGTAGCGTTTGACAAGCAATGGGAAACTGCCTACGAGCTTGACCCTCCCGTTGTTATGCTTACGGGCTGGAACGAATGGTGGGCAGGCAGATGGGAAAACAGTAACCAATGGATTGCCAACACCTATAGGTCAATCGAGCCTGATAACGGCACAGAAAAGTGCTTTAAGCATTTTTATGTGGATTGCTTTAACCCTGAATTCAGCCGTGACCTTGAGCCTATGAAGGGCGGCTTTAAGGATAATTATTATTACCAGACCGTGCAGAAAATCCGTAAATTCAAGGGTGCCAGACCTGTTCCAAAAGCTTTTGGCGCAAAGTCAATTGACATAAACGGCAGCTTTGAACAATGGAATGAGGTGGGTCCTGAGTACCTTGACAGCCTTTACGATACCGTTCACCGTAATTGTCCGGCAAATCAGAGCGATGCGGTGTATGTAAACACAACCGGCAGAAACGATTTTGATACCGCTAAGGTTTCCTCCGACGGAAAATATGTATACTTTTACATAAAAACCCGTGAACCCATAACAGCCCCTGAGGGTACGAACTGGATGAATCTTTTTGTAGATTCTGACCGGAAAGCTTCCACCGGATGGTACGGATACGATTTTGTTATTAACCGCAACCAAAAGGGTAACCTTGTTTCTGTGGAAAAATGTGTAGGAAACAGCTGGGAATGGGAAACTGCAGGATACGGTGAATACAGAGTGGAGGGCTGTGAAATGCATATAAAAATTGAAGCGGCTCTTATTGGTGCCGGAAACACCGACGGCTTCGATTTCAAGTGGGCTGATAACTCCACCGTTTCCGGAGATATTATGGAATTCCATGATAAAGGCGATGTGGCTCCGGACGGAAGATTCAATTTCAGGTATATAAAGGAGTAAACATTCAGCAAAACACATTTATTCGTATTTATGGCAAACAGCTGAATAAATATGGTGAAAAATATATCCCTCTTGTTTATTGTTTTGGTGAATTTTGCAGTACAATTATTGTGGCATGAAAGGAAAATATTAAATGAATACAAAAAAATGTATTACGGATACATTTGAAAGCAGTTCTGAGTTTGCAGACGCTAAGAGAAAAACCTTTTTACGGGAGGGCTTTGCCGTTCCGGATTTATCCTACCGGACAATACCGTTTTATCACCTGGAAGGTGATATTTCAAGGTATGATGTGATATATGACGAGCTCCGTAATACCCGAAGGATGGGATACGGAGGTGTAGCAATTTTGCCGGTACATAAAACAGTTCCCCAAGGATTTACTGAAGAGTATTATACGGCTCTTGGGAATATGCTTGACCAGATTGACAAACTGAAAATGTCTGCTATTTATTATGATGATGTGGACTTTCCGTCCGGTCACGCAGGTTATAAATTACTTAAGAAATATCCGGAAACCGAAACAAAGGCAATAAACCACCTGGAATTTTCGGATGTTAAGGGGCTGTTTTCAGAAACTATACCAATAAGTGACGAAATGCGTGAAGTGATTATTTCTGCGGTTGCTGTGAAAGACGATGACAAAACCCTGGTGGATATGACCTCGTGTTTTGAAGGAAATACAGTCAGCTACACCTTACCTGAAGGTAATTACACGGTGTATGTATTTACCTGCAGAACACAGTCGAATCATGAACGCCTTGATTTTCTGAACTATGAACATACACAGAAATTTATTGAGCTCACTTACGATGAAGCATTACGGCGTTTCCCTGAGCATATGGGCAGCACCATAAAAATGACTTTTTACGATGATATACGATACCTGGCTGATAACGGACGAGCCTGGCAATATGAAATGAAGGAGGCTTTTATCAAAGAGTACGGAATAGACCCTACACCGTATTACCCTGCATTGGTTACGGATATAGGGGAGGATACCATGTGGTTCCGTGCGGCGTTTATGAGTCTCAGGGCAAAAATGCTCAGCGAAGGCTTTTTCAAGGCTGTGGGTGATTGGGGGAAAAAGAACAATTTAATTACTACCGGACATGTTGCGGGTCCCGGTAATACAGACCCCACCAACACAGTGGGTGATTTAATGCAATTTCAACAGTATGTGGGAGCTCCGGGACAGGATGCAATTCACGGATATATGTATATCCACTCCCGGAATGCATTTAAAATGACATCCTCCTCTGCATATAATTATGATAAAAACCTGGTTGTAAGTGAAATTTACGGTAACTATCCTGAAAACTCCGGTATGTCCATTTTGTACAGCGAAGCAATACACGCGTTTACAAGGGGTATAAACTACCTTATTCCACACGGAATGTGGCTTTCGGATACCGCCAGAATTCCGCCTATGCTTTCACATAAAAGCCCGATTTACAGCCAGGGCTTGCAGGACCTTAACACATTTTTGGCAAGATGTCAGTATATGCTGCAGGGCGGTCGCCATGTGGCAGATATAGGACTTTTGTATCCTGTTCGTTCCCTGCAGGCACAGTCAACCCTTACATATTGTGAAGGCACCTTTAAAACAAATCCTCCGCCTGAAAATGCGGATTATATGAATGTAATTAATACCATTGTGAATTATTGTAACAAAGACCTTACGGTACTTCATCCCGAAACAATCAACAAAAGGATAAAGGTCCGCGGAAATGTATTAGAACTGGACAACAAGATGAACTATGAACAGTACAGGGTTATAGTTATTCCGTCGAGTGTTATGATAGAGCTGTCGAATCTTGAAAAAATAAAGGAATTTTATGACAACGGCGGTAAGGTTATAGCCACCGGTGTATTGCCGTATCTTTCGTACGAAAAAGGAAAGAATGAGCAGGTTACTGCCATTATAGAAGAAATGTTTGGAAACCCCGTAGCTTACTCGGAAAAAACCAATACCGGGGGCGGAAAGACTTATTACATCCCGGATTGCGGTGTGCTCCTTGACGAAAACTGCGACTCGGTTGACCCCGATGTTATGTATGATGTTCTGGAGGAGGCACTTTCAGTTTACGATGTGAAAATTGCAGATAAGCTTGCAATTTCAGACCACGGATATTTCAATTATATCCATAAAGTAAAAGATGGAGTGAATTTGTACTATTTCGGAAATGCCAGCAACACTCCCGTTGATACCTATGCCGAAATCCGGGGTAAAATTGTTCCTGAATTGTGGAATCCTGTAGATGGCTCAATGAAAAAGGCAGATTATGAATATGTCACAAAGGACGGAGAAGTCGTTACCCGTGTCAAATTAGTTTTGTCCGGTGTACAGTCTGTGTTTGTGACAGATGTTTCTGATGTGGAAAATAACAGGGTTTTGTTTAAAGACATTTTTGCTGACGGAACAGAAAAGTGGAACAATCCGCAGTCTGTTTCCGAAGGGAAGCTGGCTGTAGCATCAACCACTACTGCCAATGGCACAAGAGCCTTAAGCGATTTTGTTCTCAAAATCAAGGCAGATACAACATCAGAGACCGGGATTCTGTTTCGTATGCTTGATGAATATGACAACTATAACTGGAATTTTTATAACCGTGACGGCAGCATTGTGCTTGTTCCGGAGATTATGCTTAATGGTAAAGAAATAATACTTGAAGAGGTACCAACCAACATTCCGGTTTCGGAAAACACAGAAATTTCCATTGAATGTGTACAGGACACAATCAAGACCTGCATAAACAGTAAACAGGTGAGCCTTGTGCACGATAAAGCTCAGCGCTATGGGGAAATTGGCTTTAAAAAAGGAAGGTTTGCAGAGGTTACAGTTACTATGCTTCCGTGAAAAGCTCGTTGACAAGTCGGAAGAAGATTTTGGTGCCATGAGTGATTTTCGTGTTGACAATTCCCCCGGAATGTTATAAAATTATATATGAAAGCAAGGTGTAAAGTTACAGGCAATTTCAAAAAGAAGGGGAGTGTGGGAGATTATGAAAAGCGTTGCTAAATATGCAAAGAGCTGGAGGTTGAACTGCACCGTAACCCTTGGTATGGATGAAATCCGCGTGTGGGCATTGCATTTCAGCAATAGTGCTTGCAACACGGTAAATCATGCTCACAGCGATGCTGAAATTCATATTGTAACCAGGGGCTGTAAAAAGTTTATTGTTGATTTTGATAATGAAATTTTACTTGAACCCGGGCAGATTCTGCTGATATCTCCCAATGTTTTTCACGCAGAAAAGGTCCTTTCGGAGGAGAGTGTAGAAGAACATTCTGTTTCCTTTTCCGTAAAAAACAACAGTATGGTGTTTGCACCCTATTACCACATAGAAACCGATACGCAAAAGGCAATTGAATATTTTTTGGACATAGAAAAGGAATTGTCCGGAGAAAAAGGCTTTTGCCGGGAAATAGTACAGGGATATCTTACTGTTTTTTACGGGAAATTGCTCAGGCTTTGCGGAGTTGAACTCCGCACGCAGGAGAAAATAAACACAGAAAAACCTCAGAAAAATATTATTGATGAGTATTTTAATGACTTATTTCTTCAGAAAACATGGAAATATACTGCGGAAGAGCTGGCGGAGAGACTGCATATATCAACAAGGCATCTTAACCGTATTTTGCACGAGCTGTACGGTATGAACTTTGGCGAAAGGCTCGTGTACATAAAGCTGAAGTATGCTGAAGAACAATTGCTTCACTCGGATAAGAGCATAGCCCGGATAAGTGAAGAATGCTTATGGAGTGAAAAATATCTTGTGAGAGAATTTAAAAAGCATCACGGAATTACACCGTTACAATTTAAGAAAAATTACACAAAACGGACACAAATTTAAAATTTGTGTCCGTTTTGTGTGTTGATTTTTGAAATGAGTTTTTGTATAATTAAAGTATCATACAAGAATAAGAAACGGAGGTTATGTAATGAAACGGTTTTTATCAATTCTTATTGCCGTGACCATGCTTTGCGGAGTTGCGGCAACGGCAAATACTAACGCAGAGGAGAGTACTATGGTTATTTCGGATTTTACAGTTGAAACAATGCATGAACCTTTGGGGCTTTCTCCCGTGCTTGCACCCCGTTTTGCATGGAAGCTTGAAAGTGCTCAGCGAGGTCAGGGTCAGACAGCCTATGCCATTACGGTTGGCACAGCTGAAAACGGTGACGATATGTGGAGTACCGGCTGGGTGAACTCTACAGCGCAGAATGCAGAATATGCAGGCGTTTCACTTGCTGACAGCACAAAATACTTTGTAAGCCTTAAGGTTAAGGATATAAACGGAGCTGTATGCGAAAAGGCAACCACCTTTGAAACCGGTATCCGTGAAGAAAACTGGGAGGATTCCCTGTGGATAGGCTGGGGCGATGCAAAGCGCCTTCGCAAGGTTGTAACAGTAGCTGCAGGCTTAAAGCAGGCAAGGGCATACATTGCAGGTCTTGGCTACTACGAGCTTTCCATAAACGGTGAAAAAATTGGTGAAAGTGTGCTTGAAAGCCCTGCAGGTAAGGACAGAGTGCGTTATGCCACCTTTGATGTAACAGAAAATCTGAAACAGGGTGAAAATGCCATTGGCATTATGCTGGGCGCAGCTTATGAACACAACTCACAGCGCCGAGCAAGGATGATTTTAAACCTTACCTATGAAAACGGTACAACAGAAACCGTGGTTACCGATAAAACCTGGAGCTCTTCCAATAAATCCGAGGTGGTAAGCGACAGCATCTATAACGGTGAGGTGTATGACGCCCGCATTGACGACGGCTGGAAAATGGCGGATTATACCGAAACCTCCGATTGGAATAAAGCAAAGGATACTAACAGTAAGTTTACATATGAGAATGGCAAGCTTTACCTTGATTCAACCTGCGGTGAATTTTTATATACCGACGGTGAGGCACTTACAAATTATACAATTGAAGCGGATGTAACAACCTCTACTGTGGTAGGTCTTGCTTTCAACGGTGTGGATAAAAACAACTACTGTATGTGGCAGATAAGAAACGGAAAGGTTAACCCTCACATAAAGCAAAACGGAAGCTTTACAAGTGAAAGCGTTGCCTTTACCTCTCTTGGCACAAACCATGTAAAAATTGATATTTCCGGTACAAGTGTCAAAACCTATGTAAACGGCAACCTGATTCATGAAAAAACTGTTCCCTTTGCAAGCGGAACAGTAGGCTTCCGTCAGGCAGCAAACGAAAGCGGAACAGTTGAAAACTACAAGGTAACCGATTCACAGGGCAATGTTCTTTATACCACCGAAGATGTTTTGAAATGGGGCGGATATATTGCTCCTCCCATTATGGATGCTCAGGTGCAGGATGTAAGAATTATGAAGGCTCACGCACCTGTAAGTATTGACGACAGAGGCGATGGCGTTTACATAGTGGATGCCGGAGATAACGCCACCGGCTGGCTTGCACTTAAGAATTTAAACGGCACCGCAGGGGATACCATCACCATGCGTTACGCTGAAATGCTTTATGAGGATGGCAGCCTGGATGCCACCTCCATGCGCCACAGCACCCAGAACAAATATACCCTTTCAGGTAAAGCGGGAGAGGGCTACACACCAAAATTCTTCTTTACAACCTTCCGCTATGTGGAAATTACCGGTTTCCCCGGAGTTCCCACTCTTGATAATTTTGAAATTCACAGGGTATATTCCAATATGCCCACAATAGGTGAATTTACATCATCAAGCAAGCTCCTTAACGACATTTCCGATGCATATATCAGAACACAGACCTCCTGTATGCTTTCTGTTCCTATGGATAGCGCACAGCGAGAGAAACACGGCTGGCTTGGTGATGCCCATGTAACCGGTGAAGCGGCTCACTATTACCTTGATGCGGCAATTTTCTATGATAAATGGATGTATGATATTGCAGACCAGATGGTGCGTGCCGGAAGCAACGGCTTTGTAAACCTTCAGGTACCGGATTACGGTGACGGTACCGGTCCCAACAGCGGCTACAAGGGCGGCGATATATGCTGGACCTTTGCGGTATTTTCAATTCCGTGGGATACATACCGTGCAACCGGTGATATTACATATCTTTCAAGACATTACGAAACCATGAAAGCACACCTTGGATGGTGGATAAACAAAGGCAAGCCCAATACCATGCATTGGGACTGGGTGGGTATTGATAAGTCAAAGGTTTCGGCACAGATGATGGCGGATGCTTACTATTGCCGTTCCATTGAGCTTATGAGAAATATTGCAGCTGAGCTTGGTAAAACAGAGGATGCAGAAACCTACAGTGCTCTTTATGAGCAGAAAAAAACTGAGTTTAACACAAGCTGGTATAAGGACGGATATTACGATACAAATACTCAGTGTGCAAACTCTACTGCTCTTGCTTTCGGACTTGTGGAAGAGGAAAATGTGGAGGCTGTAATTAAGAACATTGAAAAAAATCTGTTTATACAGAACACAGGCCACCTTACCACAGGTGTAATGGGCACAAAGAACATTATGGATGCTATGATAGCTTATAACAGACCTGACATAGCATACCGTATCAACAGAGAAACCACATATCCGTCTCTTGGATATATGATAGAAAGCGGTGCAACAACCCTTTGGGAATATTGGCAGCACATTCATTGTGACGAAAACACCGAGCTTTACCCGGGACAGTATATGCCCACAATCAGCAGTGCGTGGATGAGCCAGAGCCATTGTTTCCTGGGCGGCGGTTTCGGTACATGGGTATTCCGCGGACTTGCAGGCGTTTCTCCCAAAACTCCCGGTTACGAAACAGTTAAAATTGCACCTCAGCTTCCTCTTGACCTTAAAGAGGCTTCCGCAAAGGTAAACACCGTCCGCGGTGAGGTTTATTCCGGCTGGAAACGAGATGCTGAAAACAACCTGACTCTTGAAGTTTCAATCCCCACAGGCAGCACAGGTGAGGTTTTTGTTCCAATCCGTGGCGCTCTTAAAAATGTTACGGTAAAAGAATCAGGCACAACTCTTTACTCCGGCGGAAGTATAACCGATACCGAACACATTGAGTTTGTTTCCGCAACAGAAGAGTATGTTGCATTCAATGTGGCTTCCGGTGACTACACCTTCACAATGACCGGTGAGGGAATGTACCCTTACGAGGAAGAAAAAAGCTATGAGCTTGTGGCAGATACCACCGCTCTCGGCTACGAAAAGACAGTTGGCGTTCCCGTTCTGGAAGAGGATTTCACCGGCAACGAATATGACACATCCGTATTCACAAACCGTTCCCTTAATGCAGAGTATTTAACCGGAGATGCAGTAACAAAAAATACCAATAGTATGTGGTACGGATTACATATGAACGGAAAATATGGCGCCAATACTGAGGTTTCTGCAAAAATAAAAGTAGTGGATGAAGGCAAAACAACTGCATACCTTGGTCAGTATATTGGTATGCGCCTTGATAACAACAAGGTTATTTCCGAAACCTCAAAGGGCATATGGGTAGGTGCTACCCCCACAGGCGGAATTTGCATAGGCTCGGATCAGGTGCAGAATAAGAATATTATTGTTCCTTCAGCTGTGGATTTTGCTGAGTTGAATCAGCTTGTTTTATCGGATATTGGCGATAAAATTATTGTCCGCGGCGGAGAAAATAAAACTCTCCTTGCGGTAATAGTAATAGGTGAAACTGAAATAACAGTCTATGATGCCAAGGGAACAGAACAGGGCACAATAACAACTTCGGTATCTGATGAAGGTGTAATTGGTTTCTGTAACTGGGGTGTTACCGCTGTAATGGATGACATATGCGTTTCAAAGGTAAGTGCAGTTCGTCTTTATGCAGAAAGCGTAGCTCCGGAGAAACTGAAGGGTCAGCTCCGCGAAGGGGAAATGATTGTTTCTGTTACTCCTGTAGAGCAAGGCGTGGTTGTATATCAGCATTATGATAAAAATGATAACCTGAAAGAGCAGGTTGAGGTAACAGAAAGCATGGATATTCCGGCAAGTATTGAAGCTGAGGATTACATTAAGGTTTTTGTGTGGGATAATGCTGAATCCCAGAACATAATTTCCGGAACGTTGACAGTTGCCTGCCCGGCTCTTACTGTAATTGAGCTTCCTGAAGGCAGCGAGCTTGTGGAAACTGCCGATATAAAGAACAGTGCCTCGGACAGTAAATGGGCTGTGAATGGGGCTACTCTGGAGGTTAACCCCTACGGTATTGACGGATATGCTTACACAGTTGCCGCAGCAAACAAGTCTGTGAGTTATAACTTTGAAAACAAGCTTGGTGCAAACAGCGTAGCAACCTTAAAGTTCTATTCACCCATCATTGGTCACAACACCCGTTTCGGCTTTAAATATGTTGACGATTCCGGTGAGCATACTGTACAGATAGGCGGTAATGTTGCAAAAACCATTCCGTCAAACCAGGCGTACATACTTTGCTTTGACCATAATGTAAACAGATATTATTCAACGGGTACCGGTGTTACCCAGTCTGTGGGATGGCATGAATTTGCGGTTATTGCCGATGAAAACGGAACTCTTACCTTCTATATTGATGGAACAAGAATCCTTGCAAACGGTGCTGAATTCAGCAAGAGTCTCGGAGAAAACGGTTACATAAGCGGTATACAAGCTGATGTTCCTGGTTGGTTTACATCTACTGACGGTGCAGAATATCTTCAGGGTGCAATAACAGATATCAGACTTTTTGATGTCAATGAACCTGTGCTTCGCGGTGATGCGGACGGTGACGGAAAAGTAACTGTTTACGATGCTGTAAATATGCTTAAAATTACAGCAGGCGTTGTTAATGCCGACAACAAGGTAACAAAAGCCGCTGATGTTGACGGTGACGGAAAAATCGGTGTTTCGGATGCAACTGCAGTTCTCAGGTACATTGCAAGAATTACCGATAAATTATAAGATAAGTTTTTTATCATATAGTTCTCCCCCCTACGAAAAGGTGCAGGTTATAAACCTGCACCTTTTTCTATTTAAAAAATAAAATTTTGAGGCAAAATCGTACTGAGCGGACAGGATTTTCAAATCGTGTCCGTTTGGTTTATTGATTTTTGATATAAAAAATGTTATAATGAAAACAGAAAACAATTTTCATAAAGGAGGAATTGCGGTGCAAAAAAGTAAAATTTTAGGTGGTCTGCTGACAATAGCTATGGCTTTTTCATCAGTACAGACTGCACCGGTAAATGCTATGAATGAAACAATAACAGATGACGGTTTAAAAGCAAATCATACCTACGAACAGGTGTTGCAGAATATTCAGTCTCCCGAGCAGAAATATGCTCCCTACGAGTTCTTTTTCTTCGATCAGGACCCGGATACCGTAGGAGCAAAGGGTCAGGACATTGCTCACGAGGTTGCACGAAAAGGCATTAACCCCGGCTATGCCCACGCACGCAGAGACTATGTCGACAGCTCTACACCGATGTATAGTACTATGTGGCTTTCCGACAGCTGGTTTGAGCTTTTTGACAAGCAGGTAAAACAGGCAGCGGCAGACGGTACACATTTTAACTTTGCAGATGAATATGCGTGGCCTTCCTTTCAGGCGCGCGGAAGAATTTTAGCAGAATATCCGGAGCTTCGTGCAAAAACCCTTACTTACTCAACCTACGATGTTGAGCCCGGAGAAGACTTGTGGATACCTTCAAGCGGTTTTGTTGTGGCAGGTAGGCTTGTTTCCACAGAAAACAGCAGCTATGTAACCTACGAGCCTCAGCGCCCGGAATCAGGCGGCAGCAGCTCAATGGAATGGAGCAATCATAGAGTATTCCTTGATTTAGGTTCCCCCTGGGTAGATTCGGAGCATGCGTACAATATGTCAGCTGTTTACACCGACGGCGGCAACGGTGACAGATGGGCGGAAATACACCCCTACATCAAGAACAGCGGTACCTACCGTGTTTATGCCAACTGGATTAACACGGGAAGCAATGCTACCAATGTTACATATACCGTTAACGGTACACCTGCTACTGTGAATCAGCGGGAAAATTATTATAAATGGAATGAAATAGGTACTTTTGAGTTTAAGCAGGGTGGCGACAATGTCATTAAGGTAACAAATAAAGCAAATGGCAGGGTTGTTGTTGATGGCATTAAGCTTGTAAATGTAAACGACCCCAACGAGGTTATTGTTGTTGATGATGAAAGCATTCATAGCCGTAAAATAGGTTACCTTGACAGCGATACCTTAAAGCTCATAGGTGACGGTTCTGCTTTTGTATGGCAGGCTCCAATGGATGGTGCATACAGAGTTTATGCCTTTAAGATTACCAATTCATCGGGTTATGATGGCTCTACCGTGAATAATATTGACTCAGACCTTGCCGGAAAATTCATTGATATTGCTTACAAGCCCTATGTTGAAAAATACAAGGATTATATGGGCCCCGGCAAAACAATTAACGGTTCATTCGCTGACCATGAGGGTGACTACGGTTACAAAATGGCATACAGCGAGGACCTGGAACAGCTTTTCAAGGAAAAAACAGGAGAGGAAATGAGAACTCTTCTTCCGCTCCTTATTGACCGCGATGTGCAGGGCAGGGATGTTAAAGTGCGTTTTGACTGGTTTGATGCAGTTTCCGATTTGTATGCACAAACTGTTGGTGCTGTTGCAGATTATGCCGCTTCTCAGGGCTTGTATTATACAATGCACACCTGGGAGGAGGGCCTTCAGTTCCAGGCAGGTACAGTTGGTGACTATTTCAAGGTTACCCGTGAGATTACATTACCCGGTAACGACTCTCTGAATCAGACAATGTACAACCCTGTAACCTTCAAGGAAACACAGTCCATTGCTGAGCTTGAAGGCCGCAGGCTTATGAATGAGCATTCTGCTCTTACCTCAAATGAACTTCATACTCCTCTGGAAAATAAAAAACAGGCAAACTCACTTGCGGCACATGGCGTCAGCCATTTTATTCCCCATTCCCTTAAAATGACCCGTAAAAATGCTCAGGTTGCGGTAACACCCGACTTTTACAATGTTGACCCCAACTGGGATTTCATGGGTGACTGGGCAGACCTTGCACGCCGTGTATCCTACATAAATGCTAACGGTAAAATGAACGCAAAGGTGCTTCTGCTTAACCCTATGGATTCTATCTGGGCACTTGCCGAGGGCGATTTCTTTGACCCGGCATTTGATCTTCACGGACAAATGGGCAGATTCGGTGGTGCTTTCCCCGGTGAGGCAGGAGAAATTAACCTGTATTACAACATGGCTATCCGCCAGCTTACAAGACATCACATAGAACACCTTTCTGTGGATAAATACTATGTGAACAAAATGACTTTAAACGGAGGCACTCTTAACCTTGACGGCAGAACCTTCTCTACCGTGGTAATGCCTCCCATGAACACAATTGATACAAATGTTGCCGAAAAGCTTCTTGCTTTTGCTAAGGCAGGCGGCTATGTTTACTACCTTGGCAAGCTTCCAACCTCTTCAATACAGAACGGAAGAGACGATGCCAACATAAGAAGCATTATGAACGAGCTGAAAGCTCTTCCAACAGTATTCTATACTGAGGATTTAGGCGAAACCCTTAAAACAGACTGCCCCGGACTCACCTCTCAGGTACAGTTCATTGACGGGGAGTTTGAAATGCTTTCTCACTACAGAATTATTGATGGCAGACACTTTGTTTTTGTTGCAAATGATACAGAAACTAAGCAGAAAGCAACACTTTACATCCCCGGAGTTACCGGTCATACACAAATTCTTAACCCCCAGGATGGCTCTGTTAAAAACGCAAACAGCGCGGTGAATGCAGGCGGAACACAGGTTTCTCTTGAGTTTGCTCCTGTTGAATCTTTCTATATTATTATTGACCCACAGAAGCCTGCAGAGGGAAGTACAGTTGAAACTGTAAAAACCTCGCTTTCCGTAACCGAAGGCTGGACAGCTTCTGTTGATAAGGGCAACACCAACGAGACCATCACTCATAACTTTGATGGGGAAAATACCGAAAAAGTCCGTGTTCTTATACAGAAAGGCTCTTTCGATGCTCCTGCAACCGCAAAAATCAGCGAAATTAAAATAAACGGCGGAAGTGTGGCATTTACTCCCACAGCCTCCTCCGGTGAAAATGTAAGCTATGTTTCAGACGGAAACACAGCTACCGTCTGGGAAAATGCTGACCCCATGGTGCTGGATGAACCTCAATGGATTGAGTGCGCACTTGCACAGAGCACAGATGTCAGCTCTGTTACCGTAACGGCTGCAAGCGGCTCGCCTCTTATGAGCTACCGCAT
>JAZQCS010000041.1:0-3310 GCA_045546415.1 Clostridia bacterium
GTATTGTTCGAAATCGCCGTCGGTATCATAAGGGGTCCGGAGTGTGGTATGGATGGCGAAGTGATTATCAATCAATACCGGGGACAACCCTTCCCATAAAAGGTTGCGAAACTCCGTTGTTTTTATCGTCTCCATGGTAGAAAGCTTGTCTAAAATAGAATCCCGAATCGGGAAGAAGACTTCGTCTCCGCCGAAATAGTAGTAACCGCCGTAGCCATAGGCCAGCAATCGGAAGGCAAGGTCGACATCCTCCGCAGCCTTTTCTGCGGAAAGGGATTTCACGGAGTCAATCGGCCTTTTTATTTCCTCGATTTCTTCTAAGGTGAAAACATGCTCAAAGGTTTCCGGTTGCAGATAGGATTGGAATTCCTCTTTTTCTTCCGGGGTCCAGCGTGTTGCTTCTGTTTGGATTTCCGATAAGAAAAGGTCTAATCCGTCCGTACCGCCGTAAGGTCCGGTGCTCTGCGGGATTTCTTTTGCACCGCAGGCCGCAAGGGTAAGAAAAAGTAAACTCATCAGCCCTAAAAATATACGTTTCATTTTTCACTCCTATTATTTCGTTTTTTTATATTTTTACGAATAATATAATACCATGTGAGAGGGGAGAATGCAATCAGTAGAATGAAAAGTAAATGTTGTTCACTGGATTTTTCTATAACTTTTCCTTTAATCTTGCTACTTGCTTCTCAAAGAACTTTACATAAATATCAAACTGCTCCTTATTTAAAATCGGAATCAGTTTTAATGCGGCTTCCGTCTCTTCGATTGCCTTTGTAATATTTCCTTTGGCCTCATAGCATTCAGCCAGCTTTTGCATCATCTGGATGAGGTTCTCGAAAGAAATCCACTTTTGCTTTTCGGCGGCATAAAACTTTTCCTTGCCGTCCAAAAGATAAGCGATTTCGGTGAGCTTTGTAAAATAAATCTCCGGGATTTGCTCCAATGCGGCCTTGGCGCTTTCGATGTCGCCTTTTGCCTTGTAAGAGTAGGCAAGGAAGCGCAGCGCATCGTATTTGACGTCGCTTTCGCGCGTGGTTTCGCTAAGCTTGCTTGCAATGGCAATGGTTTCGTCCGGGTGTTCCGAATAGTTGATTACATAAAGCAGGTTGTTAAGAAGAATGTCGTTGTCAGGATATTGCGTTAGTCCCTCTTCTAAAATGGCTCTGCTCTTTGCCGGATCACTTTCCCGGTATTGATATGCTTTCTTGCAGATGGCATCTACTTTTTGCTCCAGTTCCGTCAAGTGAAAGTCAAACAGCTCGTCCATGGATACGCCAAAGTAACCGGCCAGTATCGGGGCAAGAGAAATGTCCGGCAGTGCAAGATTATTTTCCCACTTGCTGACCGCCTGAAAGGAGATGCCGATGCTGTTAGCTAACTGCTCCTGGGTGATGCCCCGTTTCCTGCGAAGTTCTTTTATTTTGGTTCCGATATTCATTGTACTATCCTCCATCCTGTATATGAGTGGTATGTTTTCAAAATAATCAAGGCGGCGCCTGCCTTATGTCTTAGTTATACCATGGATGGAACGGTATGACAATAAACGGGCAAATGACTTTTTTCAACCGGGGGTTGAAAATACGATAATCAAGTGCTTGTAAAAAAAATAAATCGAAAAAATGTTCGAAATTGCTTGACGTATGAAACGGTATAAACTATACTAAAGGTAAGTGCTACTAAGTACGGTAGGACGGTTGCTTTCCCTCAGAGAGTACAAGCTCTGTTTACATAGATTTTACCCGGAAGCTTGCGAGCGACCGGGAATATGTAAAGGGGAGGATTTGCGCTATGTATTTAACCATAGAATCTGTTTATTACCTGATTGCTATAGTAAATATAGCCTGCGGTGCAGCCTATAAATTAGGTTACACTAATGGGAAAAACGCAAAAAAGTAACTGTCCGAGCCTAGTAAACTTGACAGTTACTTTTTTGTAATCTGTTAACTTCAAGGCAACCGTTCTATCGGTAGCACTTTTCTAATGTCAGTATAGCATGATTGCTTTTAAATTGCAATAGCCACTTTCATATGCGATAAAGCCTATTTGATCATCACAAAATAAAACCGATGTACCTTCCCTTCTACAAAACCATGCTCTCTGATTTTATTTTCGACCTCCAATAGCCGGTCAAAACACCTGTCTACAGAGAAATCCACAAATTCCCATACAATAACTCTGGCGAACCAGACAAGGGCAGCGGTGTCATAGAACCGGATCGGTTTGTAGACTTCGCCCTGCTCCAGTTCGGTGAAACCGTTTGATGTAAACAATTCTGACTGCTTTTTTACGTTATGACCCGGAAAGGATTTTTCCTGTCCCGGAAGGACCATTTGGACTAAGTCCCAATCGTTGTCTTCCCCGACCTGTTGGGTGATGAAAAGTCCGCCCGGTTTTAAGACACGGTAGATCTCCTTTGGGTCATAGGAGCCGTGCCGATTCAACACGATATCAAAGGTAGCATCGTCGAATGGCATGTGGGATTCGTCTTCCATTTCGCGGAAGTCAATGCCGAGAGGAGTCAGGGTTTCCCGACACAAGGCAACATTCGGGGGATACCCTTCCGTGGCACTGGTAAGATTGTATGGATGCCCGAGAGATAATAAAAATTCTCCGCCGCCGGTGTCCATGTCCAAAATCTTGTCTGTCGGTTTTAGGTATTTCTTTATGACGGTTTTGTAATCCCAAGGCATATCATCTTCACCGGAGGTAAACTTTCCTTCTATGTGGTAAAAATCCCAGCCTTTGATGTGGGCAATTTCTTCCTCTGCAAGCCATTTGGCTTTTAATTCATTTACGTTCATAACAACTACTCCTTTTTGTAAAAGAGACCTTGTTATATTGTAGCAATGGGCAATAAAAAAGTCAATGAGACAGGGGGATATGTCTTGCACTCTCATGAAAATGTGATATGATAATAGTAGGAATTTTTGAGCGGTTCAGAACGGTATGGGTATCGTTTGTGGAGGAACTGCCATTTAAAAAGCAAAGAATAAATCTACAGGCGTAGAATGTGCTATTTGACAAATATTTCCAAATGCCGTTTCTGCAAATGTAGATTGAAAGGATAGTTAACATGAAATTTGTAATTCAAAGAGTGACAAAAGCAAGTGTAACTGTAGACGGAACCTGTATCGGTTCCATCGGAAAAGGTTTTCTGGTTTTGATCGGTGTGGGTGCCGAGGATACAAAAGAAGTGGCGGATAAGTATGTGAAAAAGCTTCTCGGGCTGCGGATTTTTGAGGATGCAGAAGGGAAGACGAACCTTTCCTTAAAGGATGTAAACGGGGAGCTTCTGCTTATTTCCCAGTTT
>JAZQCS010000042.1:0-19902 GCA_045546415.1 Clostridia bacterium
TCTTGTCTGTACATAGAAATAAATATCACTGCCGTTAATTGAAACCTTTGCGTGGTCAATATCGTTTCTGCCGGTGGTGTTCACATAGGTTTCGGGTCCCTGGTTTGCAGGAGAGTTACGGTGTGTTGTATCGTAAATGAAATCGCGGTATTCAGGTCCTACTGTGCTCCACTGGCTAAAATCTCCATCCATATCAATTGCCTTTGCACCAAATGCTGCAGGAATAGGGGTGGAACCCTTGTACTTACGCACATGCTGTACGGTCTGGTAGTAATAGTTATCACCAAAACCGCCCTTCATAGGCTCTAAGTCACGGCTGAATTCAGGGTTGAAGCAGTCAACATAGTAATGCTTGAAGGCAATTTCACCGGCGCCTGCTGTTTCACTCGAACGGTAGGTGTTTGCAATCCATTGGTTACTGTTTTCCCATCTGCCTGCTGTCCATTCATTCCAGCCGGTAAGCATAACAACCGTGGGGTCAAAGGTGTGCGCTGTTTCCCACTGCTTGTCAAAGGCAATGCCAAGAGGTGTGGTTTCAAGGGCAAATTCAAACTCGCCCTTACCGTCGGTAGGCTGACCTGTTGCCGAAGTATAGCTTCGTCCGTTAGTACCGTTTGCATGGAAACCGCAGGCAACGGTAACCTGCTCTATTTTACCGTCAAAGCTTTTACCGGGGCTCTGAGGGTCAAGTGCAATCCATGGCCATTTACCCACACCGTCACCGGTCCAGGAGTTAAACGCCCAGGAGTGACGCATTGTGAAATGCTCGCCAAATCCCATACTGTTAACAAGATCTACCGGTCCAAGGTACAGAGGCTTACCCTCCCAATAGAACCAAAGGTCATCATACTGACCGTCCTTGTAGAAATCGTAGTACATATTTATAATTTTTGGCGGAGCAACATCCTCGTTTCTTCCCATAAAGAACACAACTGAAGGAGTCATCTGACCTTCCTTGCGCATCTGCTTGTAAACATCAAGAATTTTCTTTGTTGACCATGAGTAGATACTGCTGTTTGAAGTGTCCAGGAAAATGAAATCCACACCTGCTGCCACCATCATCTGTGCGTGCTTACGGATTACCCATTCATCTTCTGTTCTGTAATATCCGAAATAAGGCTCACCCCAATAATGGCCGTAGCCCTTTGCACCCTGTGCCATAACCTCCCAGAGCTTTTCGGCACCGCCTTCCATATAGGCTTTGTTATGGTCGTAAAGCTCACCGTTTACGCCCTGATGCCAAAGGAAATAGAACATACCCACATATTTATCCTTTTTAGGAATGCTTGTTTCCTCTGATGTGGGAGTTTTTCTGCCAAGGTCATCGGTTGCTACCCAGGTATCCATATGAGGATCGCGGTAATTCATGGGGTCAGGAGTAGTCTCCTCGTAAACCGCATCGGGGTAAAACCTGAACCAGTCTATTGCAGCATTACCTTTTACAAAGGTGATGTAAATTTTATGGGAGCCCATAACCTTTTTGCAAAGGTTTATTCTTGTAGTTTTCCAATCGTTGTTGTAAGGTGAATCAAGAGTGCCTTCTGCAATAATTTCACCGTCAGCGGAATCCAGACGCATCTGAAGGTATGGCCATGTACCCGTACCCTGATATCTTAATTCAACGCTCTTAACCTCACCGTTGCCGAAATTCATTGCAGGGTAATAGAAGGGAGCGTTACCAATCATTGATACACTCTTTGAACCTTCAGCATTATCGGTAATTCCCACCTCATCGTTATTCACAAGTATTTCAGCTTCAATTGTGTCCCATATGTTTTTGGGACGGGGAGCTTCTATGTAATTTCTGGGAATTTCATCCTTATCGGCATATGTGCCTTCGGAAATTTCAACATAGTCAACATAAAACTGCCAGCCGCCCTTGCCCTGATAGGAGGCGATACGAACAGTATTTGTACCCTTTACAACCGGAATAACCATACCGGCAAGCTGATATCTTCCCCAGGCACCGTTTGCGTTGTTAGCCCACTGAACAGCCATGCCGCCTTCAGTTTCGCCATCCGCCATATTAACAAAAATCATAGCACCCACAGGAGCACCTGTTTTGTGTGCATGGTCATAATTGACATTGAGCTTTTTATAACCCGCTTTATCGGATTCAAAAGTAATTTTCATACCACCGGTACCGGGCACTTCATCGTTGTACTGCACCCTTGCTCTTTCTCCGTCTATAACAGCAGGTGCAATCATTTCAACTGCCTTATCGGTAGCAAGTATTTTTTTCATAACCAGCTTGTCTGTCTCTGCCGCAGAAACAACTGTTGCAAGAGAAAGAGCCATAGTCAAACAAAGAATTAAAGATATTACTTTTTTCATAAAATTTCTCCTTTCTTTCTTATGTACTTAGTATATCATAAAAAAAAATTTATGTCAATAAACCAAAAAACTAAACAAAAATAAACCATTCTGTCTCAAAATTTACTACCGCAGCCTTTTCAGTTTTTCTTTAAGCTCCTTTCTTACACGGTAGCTTTCCACACATTTCTGTATGGTTTTGCAATGAGTCCAGTCATCAAGAATATGCTTTTCAAGGTAATTCAGCGCACTTTTTTCCTGCTTTGCCACCGCTGTTGCAAAGTACCAGGCGCGCATCATATTCACATAGTACTCTTCAGATTTCACCTCTGCCACCCATTTCAGATATTCCTCGCTGAAGCTTTCATCAAGAAAAAGACGCATAAGCACGCCTATTCCGTAACGAACAGTGTAGGTGTGCTCCGACTCAAGCCACTTTTTAACATACGGCAAAAGCTTCTCACGGTTTTTTTCAAAGGCTTTCGGAAGCGGCGCGTCGCAGGTTGCCCAGTTGTCAACAAAGGGCAAAAACCGTTCAGTTTCCTCTATTGCTTTTTCAAAGCTTTTTTCCTCCTGCAAAATAAAAATATGCAGATTGTTTTCCTCATAAAACTTGTGGGGAAGATTTCCAATAAACTCCGTCTTTTCCTCACTTGTAAGCTTTTTTGCAAATTTGCGAAGCACCGGGGTTCGTATGCCTATTATTTTATCCGGGCTGACTGTAGGCATTAATGCACCGTGAAATTTTTTATACTCTTCATCAGCAAGGGAAAACAGCTGTTTTTGTATATTCATAAAACTTGCTCCTTTTGAAAAAAGAGGGTACCTCGGTACCCTCTTTCTTTAACCAATTTGTGTTCCCGTTGGCATTTCTCCGTCTGTTGTAAGCACAACAAGTCCGCTATCATCCGATGCAGCAAGAAGCATACCCTTTGACTCCACACCGCGGATTTTAGCAGGCTTTAAGTTTGCCACAAGTACTATGCTTTTACCTACCATCTGTTCGGGAGTATAGCTTTTTGCAATGCCCGAAACAATGGTACGGGTTTCTCCGCCAAGCTCTAAGGTAAGCTTAAGGAGTTTATCTGCCTTTTCAACCTTTTCTGCAGCTATAACCTTTGCCACACGAAGGTCGATTTTTTCAACATCCTCAATTGTAATTTCAGGCTTAAGCTGAGGGGCAGGAGCTTCCTCAACGGGAGCAACAAGTTCTTCAAGCATTTTCGCCTCATCAATTCTTGCAAACAGAGGTGTTGCCTCTCCCACCTTTACGCCGCTTTCTGATGCACCGAAGCTTTCAAGGCTTTCAATTGTGTTGATGTTGCAATTAAGCTGGGCAAAAATCTTTTCGGCGGTTTCGGGCATAAAGGAGCTTAAAAGCACGCCAATGAAACGGATAGACTCATAAAGGTTGTACATAACCGTACCAAGTCTTTCCTTTGTTTCTTCGGATTTTGCAAGTGTCCAGGGTGTTGTTTCATCAATGTATTTATTGCTTCTTCTTGCAAGGTTCATAATAATTTCAAGGCTGTCTGCCACATGGTGACCTTCCATAGCTTTGCATACATCGGCATAAGCTTTAACCGCCGCTTCTTTCAGCTCACCGTCGGTACCTTCCTCTGCGCCGGGCACAGGCAGAACCCCGTCAAAATATTTATTAATCATTGAAACGGTTCTGTTTACAAGGTTACCCAATATGTTTGCAAGGTCGGAATTGTAACGGGCAATTACCATTTCATAGGTGATACTGCCATCGTTTGCAAAAGGCATTTCGCTGAGCACATAGTAACGCACAGCATCTACACCGAACTTTTCTGCAAGCTCGTCAGCATAAATTACATTACCCTTGGATTTACTCATTTTGTCGTTGCCGAACAGAAGCCAGGGATGACCGAACACCTGCTTAGGCAACGGTTCTCCCAGAGCCATAAGGATAATAGGCCAGTAAATGGTATGGAAACGAAGAATATCCTTACCGATAATGTGAACATCCGCAGGCCAGTATTTTTTGTAAAGGTCTCCTGAGCCGTCAGGAGAATATCCAAGAGCGGTGATGTAGTTTGAAAGTGCATCAATCCACACATAAATGATATGTCCGGGGTCAAACTCAATAGGTACACCCCATTTGAAGGTGCTTCTGGAAACACAAAGGTCCTGAAGTCCGGGCTTTAAGAAGTTGTTAACCATTTCCTTTTTACGGGATTCCGGCTGAATGAATTCAGGATTTTCCTCAATGTGTTTCATCAGGCGGTCAGCATATTTGCTCATTTTAAAGAAATATGCCTCTTCCTTGGTCTTTTTAACAGGTCTGCCGCAATCAGGACAGCAACCGTCCACAAGCTGAGTTTCGGTAAAGAAGGATTCGCAGGGCACACAGTACATACCCTCGTATTCGCTTTTGTAAATATCACCCTGTTCATAAAGCTTTGTGAAAATCTTTTTAACAGCTGCTTCGTGGTAATCATCAGTAGTGCGGATAAACTTGTCGTAGCTTACGTTCATTTTATCCCAGATGGTTCTTATTTCACCTGCAACATTGTCAACATACTGTTTAGGCTCAATGCCGGATGCCGCTGCCAGCTCCTCAATTTTCTGACCGTGCTCGTCAGTACCTGTCAGAAAGAACACATCGTAACCCTGAAGGCGTTTGAAACGCGCAATTGCATCAGTTAAAATTGCCTCATAGGTGTTGCCTATGTGAGGCTTTCTTGAAGTGTATGCAATGGCGGTGGTTATATAAAACTTTTTCTTTTCCATTGTATATCAATACCTTTCCAAAATTATAATTATTTCTATTATATACCATTTTGCAGAGAAATGCAAGTTTTTTCATAAAAAAATACCGCAGATTTCTCTGCGGTATTTTAAAACCTGTTAATTATTCAGCCTGAGCCTTACCTTTTGTAGCCGCTTTGATAACAAACAGAGTAGCTATCATAAGAACAATTGCTACAGGAAGAGCTATGTAAACAGTCTTTACAAAGCCTGCTATAATGTAGGAAACGAAAGAAACTGCCGCAACTGTAATTGCATAGGGAAGCTGTGTGGAAACGTGGTTAATGTGATTACACTGACCGCCTGCAGAGGACATAATTGTTGTGTCCGAAATGGGTGAACAGTGGTCACCGCAAACAGCACCTGCAAGGCAGGCAGACATACCGATAATGTAAAGAGGATCGGTAGGCTGGAACATTGCAATTACGATGGGGATAAGAATACCGAAGGTACCCCAGGATGTGCCTGTTGAGAAAGCAAGTACGCATGCAACTATGAAGATAACCGCAGGAAGGAACGCCTTAAGGCCTGCAGCCGCGCCGGTCATAAGACCTTCAACATAAACATCTGCGCCAAGAAGACCTGTCATGTTCTTAAGGGAGGTTGCAAGGGTAAGAATAAGAATTGCAGGTACCATTGCATTGAAGCCCTTGGGAATACATTCCATAGCTTCCTTGAAGGTAACAACTCTTCTTGCAACAAGATAGATAATTGTAAATACAAGAGCAAGAATACCGCCCCAGGGAAGACCAACTGTAGCGTCGGTATCACCAAATGCAGTAATGAAATCTGCACCGCTGAAGAATCCGCCAACATAAATAAGAGCAACTACGCAGATTGCAATAAGAACAACAATGGGAAGAATAAGGTCAATAACCTTACCCTTTGAGTTGGGAGCATCTTCTGTAACCTCGGCTTTATCGCCACAGGTGTAAAGGTCACCCTTGGTAAGAGCATTCATTTCGTGAAGCTTCATGGGACCGAAATCGAACTTCATAACAGCAAGAGCAACTACAAAAACAATCATAAGAAGTGAATAGAAGTTGTAGGGAATTGCTCTTACAAAAAGACCGATACCGCTTACGCCTTCGGGAGTGTAGCTGGAAACAGCTGCAGCCCAGGAGGAGATGGGAGCTATCATACAGATAGGAGCCGCAGTTGCATCAATGATAAACGCAAGCTTTGCTCTGGAAATTTTATGGCTGTCTGCAACAGGGCGCATAACAGAACCAACTGTAAGACAGTTGAAATAGTCATCAATGAAGATAAGTACGCCAAGTGCAAAGGTAGCAAGCATTGCGCCTGTTCTGGACTTTATGTTCTTTGTTGCCCATTCACCGAAAGCACGGCTTCCGCCTGCCTTGTTAACAAGCGCAACAATTACGCCAAGTACAACAAGGAACACAAAAATACCTGCTGTGCCTTCAACTGCAGCGATGATACCGTCACCAAGCAATGTGTCAAAGGCTGCTACGGGCTTAAAATCTGCCGCAAAAAGACCTCCTACAACAATACCAATGAACAGAGAGCTGTAAACCTCTTTTGTAATAAGTGCAAGACCGATTGCAATAACAGGAGGAATAAGTGCCCAGAAGGTCGAATACATTTTGGGCGATGCCTCTTCGGCTTCCTCATCTGCCGGTTCTTCGGCAAGCTCTTCCTGAATTTCCATAACCTGCTCTGCAGGGATGGGTTCTCCGTTTTCGTCAAGCTCAGGTGCCGCGAATGCGGTGAACATTGTGAAGCTAAGCACCATTGACAGAACAAGAACAACTAAAAGTGTAACTGCTGTTCTTTTTGAACTTTTGTAGTGAAACATTTAATTTCACCCTCCTTAAATAAAATTAAAAAAGGCCACGGATGAGCAAAAACAATCCGTGGCAGGGCAAAATATACCTTTACCATACATCCCGGTTGCAATAGCTCTCCACTTAAAAAAGTGACAGTGCAATGCATATTCTGCATTACCCCGGCTGTGCTCCGGTCGGCAACCCGGAAACACGCCTCGGCACCCTTCCCTTTTACCGCAAAATTGCCATTTTTGTACTGCGGCTACTTATGAACGGATGCGCCTCTACTCACCTTGACCCAATTATACATATTAATGATAACATAACAGCAGTTTGTTTTCAACTGTCATTTTTTACAAAAAGTTACATACTTTTTAGTAAACAATGCCCTAAAACAGAAGTTTTTTAAATTTTTTCAGTTCCCGTCAAAGCCACCTCCCCAGTGGTTCTGAGCCTCTGTTTTTGTAACACAAATGCAACAAAAAACTCCTTCAGGGGTTGACAAAACCTTTTTTCTGTGGTATAATGGTCAAGGTTTTTTCAAAAAAGCCTTTGGGAAAACCGGGTGGGTTTCCACTCAAAAGAAGTCGTAAAATAGTAAAAGGTGCCACTTTATATCTGTATTTTGAGCTGATTCAGATATAACATATAAAGGAGCGATTTTATGAAGTTTACAAAAAAGGTTACGGCACTGGCTTTAGCGTTATCCGTAACAACCTTCGGTGTGAGTGCGGCAACAGGTACTGTTACTGCAGACATACTGAACATAAGAAGTGAAGCGTCTCTGGAAGCCGAAATTATCGGTTCTGCCGTAAACGGTGCGTCACTTACAGTAAAAGAATATACCAACGGCTGGTACAAACTCGACTACAACGGTAATGTGGCATACGCCTCATCGGACTATGTTTCAATTAACATTCTCGCCGAAGGATGTATGACCTATACCGAAGGAAATGTTTATTTGCTTGACAATCCTTCCTGGGAGGCGCAACCTCTTGAGCTTGTTCCCTACCGAACAAGGCTTAATGTAACCGGTCAGGACGGAGAGTTTTACGAGGTTCTTTATTACGGCAACATCCGTTACATCCCTGCTGTATGCACCGATGTAAGAAGAGATGTTCTTACCGACCGTATGCTTTTTGATTCCTTGGGTCAGCGTGCCGTGGATATTGCTGCAAACTATATAGGTGTTCCCTATATTTACGGTGGCAGTTCTCCTTCCGGTTTTGACTGTTCAGGTTTCACAGGCTATGTATATTCACAGCTTGGGGTTACACTCCCCCACTCATCAAGTTCACAGGCAAGCTACGGTGTAGCTGTAGAAAAAACCGACCTTATGCCCGGTGACCTTTTGTTCTTTAACACAAGGGGCGGCATTTCTCATGTCGGATTATATGTAGGCAACGGTTCATTTATTCATGCACCGGTGCCGGGAAGCTCGGTTTCTTACGCAAACCTTCACTCACCTTACTGGACGAGAACCTATGTTTGTGCAAGACGAGTAACAAGATAAAACATCCCGGAAGGGAAATTTAAAGGTTAACCTTTAACGACTTCTGAAGCACCTGCAACTTTTGTTACAGGTGCATTTTTCATTTTTGTGTTTTTTCTTTTTTATATGCATTTTTCTGTACTTTTGTGTTTTATACTTGACATTTCTTTTCTGTTCCTATATAATTAAATAAATTTAAGCTGGGAGGTTTTATTATGTTCAAAAAAGCTAAAACAATATGGTATAAAAATGCCCTTGAAAGAGACGATTTCGCAGATTTTTCCTCAAAATTCGCAGGAAAAACCGGCAACAAATACATTCTCAACATAAATTGTGACTCCGATTACAATCTTTATGTAAACGGCACTCTGGCAGGGTTCGGACAGTACGCCTCGTATCCCGGATATCAGATTTGTGATACTCTTGATATTTCTCCCTTCGTAAAAGAGGGCGAAAACACTCTTTGCATAATTGTATGGTACTATGGTGTAAGCTTTTCCACCTACTCCAAAGCAGACCCGGGACTTACATTTGAGCTCTTCAGCAATGGCGAAACCCTGCTTTGTTCTGATGAGAACACCCTTTGCCGTGCCGATAAGGGTTACGGAAGAGGCAAAGGAATTATTGTTTCTCCCCAGCTCGGTTTTCGTTACGCCTACAACGCACAGACTGACGACGACTGGTATTTATCCGGTTCCACAGAAGGCTTTGAGCCGGCTGTGGTTGTAAACGAAGCTCCGGGGGAATTTTTTCCCAGACCCATCAAAAAAACCGTGCTCGGTCAGCGGATACCGGCAAAATATGTTATGCAGGGAAACTATGTTTACGGTGATGAACCCTCTGCCGCAAAGCGTATGGATAAAGCCTTTTTAAGCCATACTCCCCTTGCTGAAATCTCCTCTGCCGTGGACGGCATACGCACCTTTCACTCAGATAAAAAAGGCATCTGGTTTATTGTGGATTTAGGTGCCGAAACCGTAGGTTTTCTCGATTTTGACATTGAAGTTCCCGAAAATACCACCATTGACATAGGCTACGGTGAGCATCTTGTTGACGGCAGATGCCGTACCTCCATATTGGTCAGGGATTTCTCGGTTACATACGAGGCTAAAAAAGGCAAAAACACCTTTCTTGGTTCATTCCGCAGACTGGGTTGCAGATACCTTCAGTTTTTTGCAGATACAACAGAAATTAAAGTAACCTACGCAGGTATGCGCCCGGTAGATTATCCCGTAACCGTAAAGGATTATTCAACAGGCAACCTGCTCCGCGATGAAATTTACAGTGCCTGTGTTCGTACTCTTACGTGTTGTATGCACGACCATTACGAGGATTGTCCATGGCGTGAGCAATCCCTTTACACCCTGGATTCCCGCAATCAGATGCTATGCGGCTATTACGCTTTCGGTGAATATGCTTTTCCCCGTGCAAACCTGAAGCTCATTGCAAAAAGTCTGGGTTCCGAAAACCTTCTGGCAATTTGTGCTCCGGGTCCTGCAAACCTGTACCTTACAACCTTCTCGCTGATTTATTTTATTCAGATGCGCGAATATATTGATTACAGCGGTGACACAACCCTTGCCGTGGAATGCTTCCCTGTTCTTGAGAAAATTCTTTCGGTATTTGAAGGCAGACTTCAGGAAAACGGACTTATAAGCACTATTCCCAATTTTTCCGATGAAGCCAAAACCTGGAATTTTTATGAATGGGTAGGCACCATGGAGGGTACAATCGGTACGACCGATACCCGTTTAGAGAGCCCTCTTAACGCTTTTTTCTCCATAGCCCTTTCGGATATGATAAAAATATGCAAAGCCATCGGAAAACCCTCTGAAAAGTACGAAATGCTCCTTAAAAATCTTAATAAAAGCATTTTTGATACCTTCTATGATGCCGATACAAAGCTGTTCCACACCATATGCGAAGGTCCCAACAAAGAGATTTATTCCGCACTTACCCAGGCACTTTGTCTTCTTTGCGGTGCGGCAGAAAAAGCCGATACCTCTCTTATGCTCAAGGTTCTTTCGGAAAATGCAAAGGGAGATTACGGTGTCAGGGTAATGCACAATTCACTCAGCATGAACTGTTTCCGTTACGATGCCCTGCTTGCCGTTGACAGGGAAAAATATAAAAACATCATCCTGAACGAAATTGATTCCACATACCTGAAAATGCTGAAAGAAGGAGCTACAACCTTCTGGGAAACCGAGGCCGGTGAAAGGGATTTCGGCAGAGCCGGAAGCCTTTGCCACGGTTGGTCGGCACTTCCTGTTTATTACTATCATACATTGCTGTGAAACGGAGATGACTTTTTTTGAAAACCATTTACTTTATTACGGGCAGCCAGGATTTGTACGGAAAAGAAACCCTTGAAATTGCCGAAAAGGACGGAAAAGAAATTGCGGAATTTTTAAATGACAGCCTTGGAGATGCTTTTTCCGTAAAAGCATTACCCATTGTGCGCAACAGCGACGAGGCGGAAGATGTCTGCGCTCTTGCAAGCTCGGATAAAAACTGCATTGGTGTAATAACATGGATGCACACCTTTTCTCCTGCAAAAATGTGGATACGGGGACTTAAGCTTTTAAATAAGCCCATGCTTCATCTGCACACGCAGCACAACGAAAAAATCCCTTATCAAACTATTGATATGGATTTTATGAATCTTAACCAGTCTGCACACGGTGACAGAGAATTCGGTTTTATCTGCACAAGGCTGGGCATACGCAGAGAGGTTATTACCGGATTTTACAAGTCTCCTTCCGTTATTGAAAGTGTAAAACGCTTTGCCGATGTTGCAAATGCCATTAGCTTCGGCAACGGCATGAAAGTTGCTATGTTTGGCAATAATATGCGTGATGTTGCCGTTACCGACGGTGACCGGGTAGAAAGCGAAATTAAATATGGCTGGAATGTAAATTATTACGGTATTGGTGATTTGTGTAACATTATTTCTTCCGTAACCGACGGTGAAATTGCAGAAAAAATGGAGGAATACTCCTCACTTTATAAAATGGCAACCGATGATATCCGGGCAGTAAAAGAGCAGGCAAAGTACGAAATTGCTTTAGAAAAGTTCTTAAAGGACAACAAAGTTTCGGCTTTTACCGATACATTTCAGGATTTACACGGTTTAAAGCAGCTTCCGGGCCTTTCCGTACAAAACCTTATGTCAAAGGGTATCGGCTTCGGACCCGAAGGGGACTACAAAACCTCAGCCCTTTCTGCTGTGCTTTTTGAAATGGCAAAAAACCGCGACGGTGCAACGGGCTTTACAGAAGATTACACCTACGACCTTACCGATGGGAACGAGCTTGAGCTTGCGGCACATATGCTTGAGGTTCCGCCCGTTTTTGCAGACGGCAAACCCGAAATTCAGGTGCATCCCCTTAGTATCGGCGGAAAAGAAGCCCCGGCACGCCTTGTTTTTGACGGCATTGAGGGTGATGGCATAGCGGTATCCATTGTGGATATGGGTACTCATTTCCGCCTGATATGTGCGAAAATATCTCTTGTTAAACCTCCCGAAGCTACACCAAAGCTTCCGGTGGCACGGCTTATGTGGAAGCTTTTGCCGGATTTCAGAACAGGCGCCTCTGCCTGGATTTATGCCGGTGGTGCTCATCACGCTGTAGTTTCAACCGCACTTACCGTTGATGATATCCGTATGTATGCAAAATTCACCGATACTGAGCTGGTTGTAATTGATGAAAACACCAACCTGGCTCTTTTTGAGCAACAGCTGAACAGAATTTAATGTGTATTAAAACAAGGAATCCGAAACACTACAGCCTTATCCGGCTGCGGTGTTTCGGATTCTTGATTTTTTTCCTGTTTCGTGGTATACTATTATTAAAAGAAAGGGAGGCGTGAAAATTGGATGAAAAAATGTATTTATGTATAGACCTTAAAAGCTTTTACGCCTCGGTTGAGTGTGTTGAACGCGGGCTTGACCCATTCTGTACAAACCTTGTGGTTGCTGACCCTTCCCGCGGAAGCGGTGGCATATGCCTCGCCATAACCCCTCCTATGAAGGAACAAGGTGTTAAAAACCGTTGCCGTATTTTTCAGATTCCAAAAGGCATGGAATACATCACGGCACTTCCCAGAATGAAGCTTTATATGCAGTATTCCGCCGATATTTATTCGGTATATCTCCGGTATATCAGCCCGGAGGATATTCATGTTTATTCCATTGACGAATGTTTTTTTGATATAACCGCCTATATGAACCTTTACGGCAAAAATCCAAGGCAGATGGCACAGATGCTCATTGATGCCGTGTACCGTGAAACAGGCATTTCCGCTGCTGCAGGCATCGGAACAAATATGTTTCTGGCAAAGGTTGCCCTGGATATTACCGCAAAACACGCCCCCGATAAAATAGGGTATCTGGACAAGGAACAGTTTGAAAAACAGATATGGCACCACCGCCCTATTACCGATATATGGAACATAGGTAAAGGAATTGCCACCCGTCTTGAACGGTTTGGCATTTACGACCTTTACGATGTTGCTCACGCCAACGAAAAAAATCTTTACCGTGAATTCGGAGTGAATGCAGAGTTTCTTATTGACCATGCCCACGGCGAAGAACCCTGCACTATTGCAGAAATCAAAAACTTTGAGGCAAAAAGCAGTTCCCTTTCAAACAGTCAGATTCTTTTTGAGAATTACAACGCCGAGGATGCCCTGATTGTAGTAAAGGAAATGGTGGATTTACTTTCCCTTGAGCTTGTGGAGAAAAACCTTGTTACCAACTCAATTTCCCTGCAGATAGGCTACGGCGACAAGGTTACAAGCCCCTCGGGAGGAACCATGAAAATTGACAGCTACACAAATTCCGCCACAAAGCTTACGGATATTTTTGTGAGCTATTTTGACAAAATTGTCCGCAAAGATGTGCCCATCCGTAAGCTTACGGTGGGGCTTAACCATCTTGTGGTTGAGGAATATGTGGAATATGACCTGTTTGCGGATTTTGAAACAGACGAAAAAGAACGCAAAAAACAGCAGGCAATTATTGAAATACGCAACAAATTCGGCAAAAATTCCATATTAAAGGGTATGAGCCTGCAGGAAAAAGCAACCGCCCGTACCCGCAACAAGCTGATAGGAGGTCATAACGGTGAGTGACAGAGCTAAACAGTTTATGCCCTTTGCGGCACTTAAAGGGTATTACGATTTTATATATGAACGGGAAAAAGTAAGTGTGCCCAAAAAGGAGCTTTCCGAGGATGAATGTGCCACCCTTTCCTCAAAGCTTTCCGCCATAGAAAAGGGTCAGCTTTTGAAGGTGGTTTATTACCACGACGGTGAATATGTTAAGCAATGTGGTATGGTATCCCAGGTGGATTTTACCTTCCGCAAGCTTAAAATTGTGAAAACCGAAATAAATTTTGACGATGTTTATGATGTGGAAAAAATGGAGTAAAAAGAAAGAGGCTATTTGAAATTTCAAATAGCCCCTTCTTTTTTAATTCTTTATATGTCCTTTTCAGTGAGCAAACCTCAAAGCCTCCCCTTAAATGTAAGGGGAGGTGGCATAGCTTCGGCTATGCCGAAGGGGATTTATCCGATTGTTTACAATCCCTTCAGTCTCACTTCGTTCGACAGCTCCCCTTGCTTCAAGGGGAGCCTAAAAAAGTACCTTCCGGAAGTTCGGTTACCACAACACTCTATCCTTTTTCATCCTGAACCCTCAATCGTGTTATCATAAACGTTGTAGGGGAGGATATTATCCTCCCGAAAACTGCGGAGCATTATGAGATTCTTCAGTCGCTTTGCTCCTTCAGAATGACAGAGCTATGATATAACCTTCACATTTTCCGCTTTCAGATTCTCTATAGCATTTTCATCAAAGCCGTTTACCGTTGCCTGGACCTCAATATTTTCAAATGTAAAGTTCTTCAGCTTATACTGATTTTCATCAGGTTTCACCTTAAAGAAAACCGCACATTTGCATTTACAGTTACGCATTGTGATGTTTTCCGCGTAGGAAAGCGGTACATCCTTTCTGTCCTTCAGGTCAAAAAACTGCATCCATGGGTTAATATCAATAAAATGCATAAATTCCCCTTCAATGTCCTCTACCGTTATGTACTCATATTTCTGCGGAGTATCCGGACGCATTTTAAGCCACAGAAGGTTGCCCGCTTTGTTTATTTTTACTCTGCGGACAATTATGTTACGGTTATGCACCGATTCCGAACCACAGGTAAGACAGCCATGGCAGAAGCCGTATTCACAATCCTCCACAATAATCCTTTCGTTTGCGCCATTGTTTGGGTCGGTATCCGCCCAGGGACCTTTACCGCCTTTAAGTACAACCGAATCGTCATTTACTGCAAAATAGCAGTTCTTTACCAGAACATCGGAACACACATCAAGGTCAAGTGCATCGGTGCTTGGCGCAGGCACAGGCTTTGCCGGGGAAAGCACACGGCAATTAAGATATTTTATATGATGGCATTTATAAAGATGGTTTGTCCAGAAATGTGAGTTCTGCAAAGTAAGTCCGCTGACGGTAATGTTGCAGGAATTGGATATGTGTACAAGGCGCGGGCGTTGCTCATCCTTGTTGGTACATTTCGGGTTCCATTTATGCCTGAGCCAGAAAGCCTTCCAGGCTTTTTCACCGTTTCCGTCAATTGTACCTTCTCCGCACATTGTAAACCCGTCCACACCATCTGCATTTATAAGAGCGGAAAAATATTTACAGCTTTCTCCCTCTATACGGGTATCCATAACCGGGTAATCCGAAATATCATCGCTTCCCATAAGCACACCGTTCTTTTCCACATAAAGGTTTACACCCTGCTTAAAAAACAGAGCACCTGTTTTGTATGTACCCTCCGGAACAACCAGAACGCCGCCGCCATTATCAGCTACTGTATCTATCAGATACTGAATTTCTTTTGTATACAATCCGCCATCATTTTTCACACCGTAATCGGTAATAACATAAGGTTTTCCAAGACTTTCCTTTGCAGGTATTTCCACATCAGAAAACCAACTGTCTATAGGTGTACCGTCGGGAAAAAGTTCTGTAATGTTCATATAATCTCCTTTTACTGTTTCATAAGATAATCGTAACAAGCTTTAATGTAATATATTTTTGCACCCCGAAGCTCCATAGGTATGTGACTGTCACCGGGAATTTCAAGGTTAAAAAGACCTTTGTAGCCGATTGCCCCAAGTGCTTTTACCACCTTTTCAAAATTCACATTTCCTCTTGTAAAGGGCATCATATGTTGGTCGGTTTCGCCCTGATTATCCGCTATGTGCAAGGCTTTAAGCTTTTCGCCTGCAGTACGGATAAAATGCTCCTGATTTTTCACCGTCAGGTTCAGGTGACCGGTATCCAGACATATTCCAAACCGTGGGCTATCCACTCTGCGGATAATTTCAAGCAAATCTTCAACCGTTACATCAACCATATTCTTCTCACCCGGAAAGTGCGGGCGAAGGTTTTCAAGACAAATTGTAATGTCCTTGTCCTTTATATGCTCTGCGAGCTTTTTAAGTTCCCTCACATTCATTTCAACCTTTTCTTCCTTTGAAAAATCCGTGTGGCTGAGTTCGTCGCAATGAAGCACCATGTTTTTTATACCAATTGCCTCATATAAATCCACCCATCTGCAAAGCTTTTCTGTTGCGCCTTCCTCCGAGCAAAACTGTATTTTTAACCATAAATGTCCCTGTGACATTTCAAAATTATGCTCCGTCAGAAATTCTGCAAACTGTCTGCCCGTTTTAACAACATCCGTATCCCTTTCCAGCAAAACAAGACCGTGCTCATCAGAAAGCTCGCTTGCGTAAATTCCGTATTTTACAAATTCCTTTACCGCCTCTTCCGGAGACAGCTCATAATAATAGCTCGACCATATACTAAGTTTTGTTTCCATAAAAGCCTCCTAAAATACGCTCAGTTCAAACTGTCGGCTCAGCATCTCCATAGCCTTAACGCCTGCCATACTGTTGCCCTTGCTGTCAAGAGAGGGCGAGAAAATCCCAATGCCCATTTTTCCGGGAACAACTCCCATAATTCCGCCGCCCACGCCACTTTTTGCAGGTATACCCACATTCAGGGCAAATTCTCCGGAGCCGTCATACATTCCGCAGGTCATAAGCACAGCGTTTACAAAACGGGCATATTCAGGCGGAAAAATCTGCTTGCCTGTTTTAATGTGCTTGCCCTTAGTTGCAAGAACCAGGGCGATGCGGGCAAGGTCTACACAATTCACACGAATTGAGCAGGCACGGAAATAGCAATCCACAAGAGGCTCAATTTCATCTGTCACAAGACCGTAGGCTTTAAGCATATAGGCAAGTGCCCGGTTTTTGTTGCCTGTTGCTTTTTCTGAAAGATACACCGCTTCATCCACATCAAGGCAGAAATTATCAGCCATTTCCCTTGCAAGACAAATAAGTCTTTCAAACTTCTTTTCGTAGGTATCACCTTCTATAAGCGAGCAGAGTGCTATTGCACCGGCGTTTACCATAGGGTTTATATGCTCTCCACATAGTGCACGGTCGCTGTAATTGAATGTATCAAAAGGTTTACCGGTTGCTTCAACCCCCACCAGATTTCGCACGGCATCCTCTCCTTTGTCAATAAGTGCCTGCAGAAGAATTATGGGTTTTATAACGCTCTGCATAGTAAAGGTATCAAGACAATCTCCGGTAAAATTCATATTCTTTTCCGAATCAATAACACAAATGCCCAGTCTGTTAGGATTTGCTTTTGCAAGCTCAGGAATATAATCTGCCACCTTGCCTTGCCTGGTATATTTTGAACATTCGTACATTATTTCATCAAGCATTCTGTTGTTCATAATTTTATCCTTCCTTCTTCAATATCGGAAATTATCCTTGCAATAGCGTTTTCTTCATTACTTACAGTTACATAATCTGCCGCCGCTTTCACCTCCGGAAGCGCATTTGCCATTGCAATGCCCACTCCTGCCTTTTCAATCATGGGAATGTCGTTAAGGTAGTCTCCCACCGCTATTGTTTTGTTTATGTCAATTCCAAGATGTTTTGCAAGCTCTTCTACCGCAACTCCCTTGTCCGCACCTTTCGGTACAAGGTCGTACAAATCGTGCTCCGAACGGATTCCGTTTACCTCGTTTGCCCTGGGGTGATTATTTATAAGCTCTATCAGTTTCTCCATAACGGCATCGTCCTTTGTGCCGAAAATAATTTTTGCAATGGGTCCTGAAATTGTGCGGTAATCACGGCAGATATTTTCAATTCCTGTATTTGCACGAAAATTTGCCATGGTGTCATTTTCACGGCAAAAATAAATAGTATCCGCCATATCATACTGAAAACCCACCTCGGGAAGCTGTTTTTCAACCTCTGCAACAATTTCTCTTACTGATTCCGGCACGGTTTTCATATAAACATATTCGCCCTTTTCGTGGTCAAAAACGCCACCTCCGTTTGTACAGCCAAAAGGTGCATTTGGGCGCACCTTTTCAACAATGCTCCCGGATATGCAGGGTACTCTGCCGGTTACAAAGGTAAAATATCCGCCTTCTGCCTTGAAATATTCAATTGCTTCGCGGTTTTCCTTTGAGACAGTTTTATCATCCTTCAACAGTGTGCCGTCCAGGTCGGTACACATTAAAATTCCTTCAAACCTTTTCATACAGTTCTCCTTTTGCTTCCTCTTTTTATTAACCTTTTTAATTTCTACAGCATATTATGTAACGAGCCTTCCGGCTCAGATTTTTTTTGAAAGGATTATTTTTATGCCAACATTCACCAACAGCGCAACGCTGACTTATAACGGAAACTCTGTTAATTCCAACACCGTAACAGGCAACCTGGTAGATGTACTTGCCGTTACTAAAACGGCTGTTGGGGACAGCTACTTTGCAAACGATACCGTAACATATGTTATAAGCATTACAAACTCCGGTGCAACACCCTTCAGCGGAGTCACCGTAACCGATAACCTTGGGCAGTATTCCTTTGGGGAAACAACACTCACGCCTCTTGATTATACTGAAAATAGTGTTCTTTATTATCAAAATGGTATTTTACAGCCTTCCCCTGCAGCAGCTTCGGTTAATCCTCTTTCGTTTTCGGGGCTTACCGTTCCTGCAAACGGCAATATCACGCTGGTTTATAAAACAACAGTCAACGGTTTTGCTCCTCTTTACGAGCAGAGCACAATTGTAAACCTTGTAACGGTAACTGCTACAGGTCTTTCTGCACCAATTACCGCTGAAGAAACTGTAACTGTTCTTGCCCAGCCCTTACT
The DNA here is from genome assembly GCA_045546415.1 of Clostridia bacterium. Classification (GTDB taxonomy): domain Bacteria; phylum Bacillota; class Clostridia; order RUG12999; family RUG12999; genus RUG12999. The sequence goes on from JAZQCS010000042.1 coordinate 18,644, forward strand.
TTCAATAACAAAGGGGCTTAATCCTTCAACGGTAACCGAAAACAGCGAAATAACCTATACCTTCACCATACAGAATACCGGTAACACAGAGGCTTCCGCCACCGACAATGTGGTTATAACCGATACCTTCAATCCTGTTCTGTCAGATATAACCGTTACCCTGAACGGAGACGTTGTTCCTGCTGCAAACTATACTTACAACGAAACAACCGGTGTATTTTCAACCTTACCCGGTATAATTACTGTTCCTGCAGCAACTTACACTCAGGACCCCGAAACCGGCATCTTTACCGTTTCCCCCGGTGTAACAACCGTTACTGTTACAGGAACAATTTAAACACCAATCTTTTTAGTTGAATTTTGAACTTCATTCAAAGCTAAATTATTCCGCTTCGCTCCATAGCCAGACAACTCCTTCGGATTAGCTGACTAAAACTCGCCTTTTAGCTGACCGCAAGGTCAATTTAGCTGCGAAATAATTTAGCGTACACAAGAGCAGCGAGTTGCTGTTCACATTCAGCTCGGGCCAGGATATTCAGCTGAATAGATTTACCCTTGTTAAGTCTATTCTACCACAATTTTTCTTTATATGCAACCATAAAATAATTCATAACAGCAAAAACCGCTGATTACTTTTTTCTAAAAGTAGTCAGCGGTTTTAAGTTTCGGAAAATATCAGGTTCTGAAGCCTTATTCAGCACCAAATACAAACTGGTCAATGTATATCCAGCCGCTTACCCATTCTATTGGGATTTTGTTAATACCGGGCTGTAAGGTTACAGTTGCAACCTGCTGTGTTGTCCAAAAACCCCATCCCTTTCCGGGGCCGGTGGTTGTTGTAAGGTTCACAAGCTCTCCGTTAACATTCAGCGAGGGTGCGGAATACACAAAGCCCTGACTTGCATATTGAGTTCCATCGTAGGAAGAATATTTAAGCGATAAATCTACATCTGTATAAGCTTTATCGGCATAAACCACAAGATTCACGGAAGGATTCGCTGGTGCTCCTCTCATATTCATAAAATCTACTGCACCATTAGGACTCTCAGGCGCGGACTCGCCCGCCCAGTTCTGGTCAGCCTTAAGTAATGCTCCTTCGGCATAATCAGCGAAAATTACGGCATTTTCCCCTTCATAGGCAAAAGCGGGTGTTCCGTTTCCAAGCATGAATTGGTCAATATATGTCCATCCACTTACCCATTCTATTGGGATTTTGTTAATACCCGGCTGTAAGGTTACAGTTGCAACCTGCTGTGTTG
>JAZQCS010000043.1:0-10506 GCA_045546415.1 Clostridia bacterium
TGGTTTTGAAGCCATATTTTTAATTTATACTACATCAAAAAATCCCGTAATACGACAGTATTACGGGATTTTTGTTCTTTGTCTAAATATAAAAATCTGATATTCAAAACTGCATAAATAAATGAAATTTATTTTGCATCCTGAAATCGAAATTCCTACAAAAATTTCGATTTTCAGGACAATACTTCCTTATCTGGCTGTGGCGAAATAAATTCCTCTTTTTGTTTGTAAAATGCACAACAACCCCCTGATTTTATGAGGCTTTATTGTATTAATAGCTGAAAATTGCACAAAAGTAAAATTTACTCTTTACTTTTATAAAAAAATGTTGTATAATTATTCATATAATAAAATGCCGGTAATATTTTACCTTTAATTGCGGCATCGAAAGATATGGTGATTCAATTGAAAAAGATTTTTATTGACGGTAAAGCAGGTACAACAGGACTCAGAATTTACGAGCGTCTTGCTCTGCGTTCCGATATTGAGCTTATAACCCTTTCTGAGGAAAACAGAAAGGACCCCGAAAAGCGAAAAGAAGCCTTGAATGCGGCAGATATTGCTTTTCTTTGTCTGCCTGACGATGCGGCGCGTGAAGCAGTTGCCATGGTGGAAAATCCTGATACGGTTATTCTGGATACCTCCACAGCTCACCGCACGGAGCCCGGCTGGACCTACGGTTTTCCTGAGCTTTCCGAAGCTCTCGGACAGGCTTTGCCGGAGTCTAAAAGAATTGCCGTACCCGGTTGCCACGCAGGAGGCTTCATAGCACTTGTGTATCCTCTCATTGAAAACGGCATTCTTTCACCGGAGGCTCTGCTTACCTGTCATTCACTTACAGGCTACAGCGGTGGCGGTAAAAAAATGATTGCAGATTACGAAGAAGAAAACCGGGACCTTCTGCTTAGTGCGCCCAGACAGTACGGTCTTACTCAACAGCACAAGCACCTTAAAGAAATGAAAAAAATTACCGGTCTCGAAAATTTCCCGGTGTTCTGCCCAATAGTAAGCGATTTTTACAGCGGCATGGAGGTGACGGTGCCTCTTTTTGCACAGCAGCTTGAAAAAGGAAAAACCGTGGAGGATATCAAATCGGTTTACAAAGCAAAATATAATACCAATATGGTAAAATATGTTGAAAACTCCGATGAAAGCGGTTTCCTTTCAGGCGGTAAGCTTTCCGGCAAGGACTGTATGGAAATATCCGTTCACGGAAACGAGGAAAGAATAATTCTTGTGGCACGGTACGACAATTTAGGAAAAGGTGCTTCCGGTGCGGCACTTGAATGCATGAACATTGTAATGGGCACCGAGCCCGCTATGGGACTTGATATATAAAGGAGAAGGAATATGAGTATTAGCATAATTTCAGGCGGTGTTTGTGCCGCACAGGGCTTTAAAGCAAGCGGTATTCATTGCGGAATCCGTAAAAACAAAACCAAAAGGGATTTAGCTCTTATTGTAAGTGAAGTTCCTGCCTCTGCGGCAGCAGTTTACACTACAAATTTAGTAAAGGGTGCCCCCATACTTGTTGATATTGAGCATCTTAAAAACGGCATTGCACAGGCGGTTATATGCAACAGCGGTAATGCAAACACCTGCAATGCAGACGGCATAGAGGTGGCTGAAAAAATGGCTCAGCTGGTTTGTGACCACACAGGCATAAAGGCTGAAGATGTTATTGTTGCTTCTACGGGTGTAATCGGTCAGCCTCTTGACATCACTCCCATCAGCCAAGGTATGACAGAGCTTGTAAACAGCCTTTCCGAAAATGGCGGTGCAGATGCGGCGGAGGCTATAATGACAACCGATACCGTTATGAAAGAAATTTCCGTTTCCTTTGAAATTGGCGGCAAAACCTGCAAAATGGGCGGTATAGCAAAGGGTTCGGGCATGATTCATCCTAACATGGCAACCATGCTTGTGTTTATAACAACCGATGCGGCAATCTCTCCCGAAATGATCAGGAAAGCACTTAAGTCGGATATACAGAACACATTTAATATGGTAAGTGTGGACGGTGACACATCCACCAACGACACCGTTGCAATTATGGCAAACGGTATGGCAGGAAATGATGTTATTGACAGCGAGGGTGAAGCTTTCAACGAGTTTATGAAAGCTCTCAACACCATCACCGTATGGCTTTGCAGAAGCATTGCCGCAGACGGAGAGGGTGCAACCAAGCTTCTGGAATGTAAAACCTGCGGAGCAAAAAACGAGGCTGTTGCAAAAACTGTTGCAAAATCTGTTATTTGCTCATCTCTTTTGAAATCTGCAATGTTTGGCTCGGATGCCAACTGGGGCAGGGTGCTTTGTGCCATCGGCTACAGCGGAGCAGAGGTTGATGTAAACAAAATTGATGTTAAGTTCAAATCCGCAAAAGGGGAAATCCTTGTATGTGAAAATGGTGCAGGTGTGGATTTTTCTGAAGAAAAAGCAAAGGAAATTCTTCTTGAAAATGAAATTGAAATTCTTATTGATTTAAAAGACGGTGACTTTTCTTCTACCGCATGGGGATGCGACCTTACTTATGATTATGTAAAAATAAACGGGGACTACAGGACCTAACCGCAAGCGGTTAGCTCCGGAAATTGACCTTCGGTCAAGTTTCCCTGAAAGCAACAACAAAAACCTAAACTTAATTTGCTCTGCAAATTAAGTTCGGAAATTGACCTTCGCTCAAGTTTCCCGAACCCGTCGGGTGAAATTTAAATTGAATTTGCCACCCAAATCAAGCTCTGAAATTGAGCTTCACTCAAGTTTCCACTCTATTATAAAATCCGGGAGGTAAAACCTATGAATATTAACAATGCAGAAAGGGCAAAAGTGCTTGTAAGCGCTGTGCCTTACATAAAGCAGTACAACGGCAAAATTGTTGTTGTAAAATACGGCGGAAATGCTATGCTTAACGAGACTCTGAAAAACTCCGTTATGGGGGACATTGTGCTCCTTTCCCTTGTGGGGGCAAAGGTTGTGCTTGTTCACGGCGGAGGCCCTGAAATTACCGAAATGCTGAATCTTATGGGCAAAGAGGCAAAATTTGTTGACGGCCTTCGTGTTACCGATGCCGAAACCGCTCAGGTTGCACAGATGGTGCTTGCAGGTAAAATAAACAAAAACCTGGTTAATCTTATATCCAAAAAAGGTGGCACAGCCATTGGACTTTGCGGTATTGACGGCAGAATTTTTGAGGCTAAAATGCTTGATGAACGCCTGGGCTATGTTGGAGAAATTACAAAGGTTAACTCAGAGCTTGTTTCGGATGTTCTTGAAAAAGGCTACATTCCGGTAATTTCCACAGTAGGCTGCGACCGCGACGGCAATGTTTACAACATCAATGCGGACACAGCGGCGGCTCGTCTTGCAGGTGCACTTGAAGCAGAGGCTCTCATTTCCATGACAGATATTTCAGGCATTTTAAAGGATAAAAATGACCCTTCAACACTTATTTCCAAAATAACAACAACCGAAGCCCCGAAGCTCATTGAAGAAGGTATAATAAATGGCGGAATGATTCCAAAGGTTGGCTGTTGTATTGATGCCATTGACCATGGTGTGAAAAAAGTGTTTATTATTGACGGTACCGTTCCTCACGCTCTGCTTGTGGAAACGCTTACCGATGAAGGTATAGGTACCATGTTCATAAAGTAAAGCGGAGCTTTACTTTATGAACATATATTTATCTTCTTTAAAGGAGTAAAAAAATGAATATTAAACAAATTGACAGTACATACATAGCAAACACCTATGCCCGTTTTGATGTTACACTTACCCATGGCAAAGGCTGTTTCATTTATGACGATAACGGAAAAGAATATATAGATATGGGAAGCGGTATTGCGGTAAATACCTTCGGCATTGCTGATGAGGAGTGGCAGAAAGCAGTAACAGAGCAGCTTTCCACCCTTCAGCATACCTCTAACCTTTATTATACCGAGCCATGTGCAAAGCTCGCTGAAATGATTTGCAAAAAGACCGGTATGAAAAAGGTGTTTTTCGGAAACTCCGGTGCAGAGGCAAACGAGTGCGCAATTAAGGTTGCAAGAAAATACGCGGCAGAAAAAAAGGGCGCGGAATATTGCACAATTATTACTCTTGTAAACAGCTTCCACGGCAGAACTCTTACCACTCTTGCGGCAACGGGTCAGGAGGTTTTCCATAAGGATTTCCTTCCCCTGACAGAAGGCTTTGTTTATGCAGAGGCTAACAACATTGAAGATGTAAAACGACTTGCGGATGAAAACAAATGCGCGGCAATTATGTTTGAATGCGTTCAGGGTGAAGGCGGAGTTAACGCTCTTGACCCCGATTTCGTAAAAGGCATTGTGACAGTTGCTGAGGAAAAAGACCTGCTTGTTATCTGCGACGAGGTTCAGACCGGAAACGGAAGAACGGGTGAGCTTTACGGATATATGAACTATGGCATAAAGCCCGATGTGTTCACTACCGCAAAGGGTCTTGGCGGCGGTCTTCCCATTGGTGCCGCTGTGCTTGGTGAAAAGGTGCAGGATGTTCTGGGAAGCGGTTCCCACGGTTCAACCTTTGGCGGAAACCCTGTTTGCTGTGCCGGTGCTGTAAGCATTTTCTCCCGTCTTGATAAAAAGCTGCTGGACGAGGTTAAGGAAAAATCCGCTTATATAAAGGCAGAGCTTGAAGGCGCAGAGGGTATTGAATCGGTCAGCGGTCTGGGTCTTATGCTTGGTATAAAGACCGTAAAACCTGCAGGCGAGGTTATTTCAAAATGTATGGAGGATGGCGTTCTTGTGCTGAAAGCAAAGGATAAGGTCAGACTTCTTCCTCCTCTCAACATTCCCATGGATGCATTGATAAAAGCGGTTGCTGTTATTAAAAATGCCGTAAAATAAAACATACTTTCCGCACAACTGAGGTTGTGCGGTTTTTTTGTCCTTTTTTTATAAATAAATGACCAATATTTTTATTGACTTTGCATTTTTGTTATGTTAAAATGAACTTAATAATAAGTGGAGGTGCTTTATGAACAGCTTAAACGAAAAATTCAGTAAGGTTTTACAAAATAAACCTGATAACTATCTGCTTCCTTTTTTATGGATTCACGGTGAAAGCCACGAAGCATTAAAAACCGAAATCGAAAAAATATACGAAAGCGGAATCCGTGCTGTCTGCGTGGAATCCCGCACCCATGAACAGTTCTGTAAAGAAGGCTTCTGGGAGGATATGCAATACATTTTTGATGTGTGCGAAAGCCTGGGGTTAGAGGTATGGCTTCTTGATGACAAGCATTTCCCTACAGGTTTTGCAAACGGTGCTGCAGCATTGCCCGAAAACCGTCACCTTGCAAAACAGAAAATTTCCGAATACCACACCGAGGTTGCAGGTCCCGTAAAGGATGCGTCATTCCTTATAAATGTATGGCTTCCTTCGGATGCGGAAATCCTTAAAATTGCAGCCTTTAAGCGTAAAGTGGAATTTGACCACCATTACACCGGTGAATACATTGACCTTACAGATAAGCTCCGGGACGGTATGGTAACTGCCGATATCCCGGAAGGCTATTGGTCGGTGTTTACAATCTACAAAACCTCACATTGTGACGGACTTTGCGATTTAACAAATCCCGACTCGGTAGATATGCTCATAAACGAGGTTTACAAGCCTTTTTATGACCACTTTTCAAAATATTTCGGCAACACCTTCCGCGGCTTTTTCTCGGATGAGCCACGCATTATGCACGAGGCAGTTCTTCCTGCAAGCGGTCATAAATACAACGGTGTTATGCCTACAAACAAGTACATAACCGAAAAACTTACTGAGCTGTGGGGCGATGACCCTTACCTTTATTTCCCGGCTCTTTACTACCCTATGGATGGCATTTCCCCCAAATTCCGTGTGGCATATATGGATACCTTAAGTGCTCTGTACGGTGAGCATTTCTGTTACCGCCTGGGAAACTGGTCGAGGGCTCACGGTGTGGAATATATCGGTCATGTTATTGAGGATAACGAAAAAGATGCAAGCTGTTGTGCAGGAGGACATTTCTTCCGCTCACTTGATGGTCAGGATATGGCAGGCATTGATGTTGTTCTTAATGAAATTATGCCCGGTTTTCAGGATATAAACCCTCGTATTTGCCACGGCATTATGTATTCGGATACGAGATTTTTCAACTACGAGCTTGCCAAACTTGCCTCCTCACACAGCCACATCCAACCGGAAAAGAAAGGCAGAGCAATGTGCGAAATGTACGGTGCTTACGGTTGGGCGGAAGGACTTAAAATGATGAAATGGCTTTCTGACCATATGCTTGTCCGTGGTATAAACTACTTTGTTCCCCATGCTTTTTCGGGCATTTCTCCCGATACAGATTCCGTACCTCATTTTTATGAAGGCGGTACATATTCACAGTTTAAGGATTTTAAGTTACTTATGGAATATTCCAACCGTGTAAGTACCCTGCTTTCGGATGGTGTACATAAATGTAAGGTGGCACTTCTGTACCGGGCAGAAAGCGAATGGGCAGGCGGAGTTCCCGGCAAGGAAAAAACTGCTGCCAAGGTTCTTACCGATAACCAGATTGACTTTGACATTATACCTCTTGATTACCTTGAAAAAGCAATTGTAAAAGACGGTGCAATTGTGATTAATAACGAAAGCTACCCTTGTTTCATAGTACCCGAAAGAACCTATGTTTCTGAAAGTGCGTTAAAGCTGTTCAAAAAGTTTGAAAATGCGGGAGTTTCCGTAGTTTATGCGGGCGGAAAACCTGAAAAAACTCTTGAAGGGAATTCGGTTTCCGGGCTTAAGGGCGATGCTGTGCCTTACGAAAGCCTTGCAAAGCATCTCCGTGAAAAGGGCTTTTATGACATCCGCCTTGCAACGCCTCATCAGAACCTTCGCTACTATCGGTATATTCACGGTGACACCGAGCTTTATATGTTTGTAAATGAGGATGTCCATAAGGTTTGCAATACAGTAATTTATCCCGAAGGCTTCAGCGGAGGAAAATACACCGAATACGAAGCAATGTCCGGCAGAAGAGTTACAAAAACCTCGGAGGGCGGCATATCTCTTCATATTGAACCTTATAACTCATTGTTTATAATTCTTTCGGATATGGGTTGTCCGGAGGAGGAAAGCTTTGCAGAAACCGGACGCACAACCCTTCCTGATTGTTTTGATATTTCTATAGCAGAAGGCGCGGAAAACTACACCTTCACCCCCTTTGAAAAAGGTGCAGTCCTTGGAAATTTCAATGCAAGGGAGGGTCAGGCATATTTTGGCGGACATATAAAATATGCAACCCCATTTAATGTTGATGTAAAAGCTGATAAAACAGAGCTTTCCATTGAATATGCCGGTGAAACCGCAAATGTGTATGTAAACGGTAAGCACGCAGGTGCACGGATTATTCCGCCGTACAGCTTCGATATTTCCGAACTTGTAAAAGAGGGTGAAAACTTACTTGAAATTGTTGTAACCACACATTTAGGCTATAAACACCGTGACAGATTTTCAAGGTTTATGACCCTTGAGCCAACGGGTCTTTCGGGCAAAATTGATGTTATAAATTACAAGAAAAATTAAAAACGCAACATTTTCGTGAAAAAAAGCGTTGACTTTTTATTCGTAATGTGATATAAATGATACTACGCAAATGAATAAAAGGAAAAGGAGATTCATATATGAATTATCAGATTTTTTCAGAAAACTGCTGGACATATCCGGATACTGAGCTCACCAACCCCGGAAACAAGGCTGAGCTTTTTGCGGCACGCGGTTCCGATGTATGCTTTCAGGTATTAACCGACAAAAACTTAACCGGCGGAGAAGCTTTTGACATAGCAGTTTCCGGCCTTGAATGTGAACCGGTAAGCTATCAGCTTATGCCGGCATATGTTCCCGAAAACAGCGATGCAAAGATTTTCACCACTCTTGACTGGGAATCTGTAAAACACTTTGCAACCCGTCCTGCACCCTTTGAGGTTTACGATGTTACCCGTCCTCTTGATACCAAAACCCTGGCTGAGGGCAGAGCTGCTTTTTACATCCGCCTGAATGTTGCTATGGATGCAACTCCCGGTGTGTATGACGGCAAGGTTACTCTTTCTGTTGATGGTGAAAGCCTTGAGCTTCCCGTAAGCCTTAAGGTTTACAAGGTTCAGGTTCCTGCTCTTGAAAATTCAGTTTTCCATATGGCAAACTGGCTTTATTATGACCGTCTTGCAGAGCAGCATAATATGGAAGCATATTCCGATGAATACCGTGAAATGCTTGCAAAATATATCGTAATGCAGTTGGATATGCGTAACGATATGCTCATGATTCCTGCCGGAACCCCCATCCGTGACGAAAACGGTAAGGTAATTGATTTTGATTTTACAAAAGCGGAATTTGTTGGTAATCTTGCTTTAGAGCTTGGCTTTAAGTACATAATGGGCGGCTTTGTAGCCCGTTTTGAACAGTGGGACGAGCCTGAACAGAGACTTCTCTGGGACAGAGATGTATTCACAAGTGAGCTTGAAGGATACCGTCAGCTTAAAATTTATTTCACCCGTGCCTGGGAATGTGTTACCCGTAACAACTGGCAGGAGCATTATATGCAATGTCTTGTGGATGAACCTCAGATTCCAAACAGCTTCAGCTATCGTGCACTTTCCTGCATCTGCCGTCAGAATATGCCGGGTGTTAAAATTAACGACCCCGTTGAAACTCCCGACATTGCAGGTGCTTGTGATATCTATGTCGTTAAACAGGCTGTTTATGAAAAATATATAGAAAAGTTCCGTGCCCTGCAGGCAACAGGTGAAACAGTTATGATTTACACCTGCGGTTTCCCCGGTGGTGCTACAATGAACAGAGCTATGGACCTTCCCCTGACTGTCAGCCGTCTTCCAATGTGGATGTGCTACCTTTACGATGCACCCGGCTTCCTTCATTGGGGCTTCCATTACTACAACCGTGAGCATAACGGTCTTGTTGATGGTTGTATAATTGCAAGTGGCACAACCGATAAATTCTACACTCCCGGTAATGCCCATGTTGCTTATAACATGGAAAAAGGCGTATGGTACGGAATCCGTGCACATCAGCAGAGACTTGGCGCTTATGACTACGAGCTGTTCCATCAGCTTGGACTCCGTGATAAAGCAAAGGCAAAGGCACTTGTAAAGAAATGCTGCCGCACCTTTGACGATTACGACGGTTCCTGGGAGCTTTTCGACAATGTTCGTCGCGAGCTTCTTGAAGAATTAGGTTAAGAGATTTTGTAACAAACCAAAAAAGGCTCTCCCTTTTGTAAGGAGAGCCTTTTTGAATTTTTTATTTATTCACCTCTGCAGCGTGAACTGTGTTTTTCATAAGAATTGCTCTTGTCATGGGACCCACACCACCGGGAACGGGAGTGATTGCACCTGCAACCTCTTTTACAGATTCAAAATCCACATCACCGCACAGCTTACCGTTTTCGTCACGGTTCATACCAACATCAATAACTGTTGCACCGGGCTTTACCATATCCGCAGTAATAAGCTTTGCTTTGCCCACAGCTGCAACAAGAATGTCCGCCTCACGGCATTCTGCAGCCAAATCCTTTGTTCGGGAATGACATATGGTAACGGTGCCGTTTTTGTGTAAAAGAAGCATAGCCTGAGGCTTTCCTACAATGTTGCTTCTGCCCACAACGACACACTTTTTGCCTGCAACCTCTGTGCCGGACTCCTCGATAAGTTCCATTACGCCTGCAGGGGTGCAGGGAAGGAAATCGTAATCGCCAATCATAATTTTGCCCACATTTGCAGGATGGAAAGCATCCACATCCTTTTTAGGGTTGATTGTGTTTATAACAGCTTTTTCGTCCAGATGCTTTGGTAAGGGCAGCTGAACAAGAATACCGCTTATTTTACTGTCAGCGTTGAGCCTTTCAATAAGTGCTTCAAGCTCTTCCTGAGTGGTTTCTGCCGGAAGGGCGTACTCCTCGGAATAAACACCAATTTCCTCGCAGTCCTTACATTTGTTGCGAACATATACCTGGGATGCGGGGTCAGTTCCTACTATTATAACAGCAAGTCCCGGTCGGTTACCTTCTTCTGCCATTTCCCTTACCCGGTCTGCCAGACCTGCCTTTATCTTTGCTGCCAGAGCTTTTCCGTCGATTATCATTGCCATTTGTTTTTCCTCCGTTTTTGTTTTCATTATATTTTGGCCGGATAAGACATTCATTGCCAAATCCAATAAGGTCTTTTCTGCCGGCTTTTATAAGTGCCTTATGCACAAGTGCATAATTTTCCGGGCGTCTGTATTGCAGAAGTGCCCTTTGCATTGCCTTTTCTTCCGGGGTACGGGCAACATAAACCGGTTTCATTGTTCTTGGGTCAAGTCCCGTATAATACATTGCGGTGGATATTGTACCCGGTGTAGGGTAGAAATCCTGAACCTGCTGAGGATTAATTCCTTCCTTTTTTAAATAAAGAGCAAGCTCAATTGCATCGTTTAGTGTGCTCCCCGGATGACTGGACATAAGGTAGG
>JAZQCS010000044.1:0-32773 GCA_045546415.1 Clostridia bacterium
TGAAATTCTTAATGACACAGCAAAAGCTGATCTTTATGACAGATATGTTGTTGCAAGACTTTCCAAGGGTACAGAGCAGACCTACAAGGTAAAAGTTACCGGTGGTGCTGATGGTGTTACATACACATGGTACACAGTAACTGTTAAGTTCAACAGAGTATACGAAGGTGATATCGAATTTGCTGATATGCTTACAAAGAATGCAGACGATTACAGCTTCGATACAGATACAAACACAATTACTGTAACATATTCCGGTGATAGTGCAGCAATCGCACCCGTACTTATCGACAACTGCAAGGCAACTGTATCCGGCACATTTACAGTAACAACTGTTGATGGTGTTAAGGGCTATGCTGTTAAGGCATCCAATGGTGCAAACCAGACAATCTATCTTACACTTAAGGTAGGTAACGATACAACTGTTTACACAGTTAACTTCATTCACCAGTAATTAAACTTAAATTAATAACGGGTTCATTTTGAACCCGTTATTTTAATGCAAATTTTTTCAAAAAAAATATAACAGCAAAAGAAATTATAAACCAGTAAAAGCTATATAAGGGGCAGATTTGTCCATAAAAATTAAAAGGAACAGAAGAATAATCCCATACATTAAGCTTTAATATTTTGTTAAGAATTATACCTAAGATAAGCTCCGAAAAAGTTATGCCAAGAGCACCGAAGAGCGCAAGTATTACAAGATTAAAATTCATTGTTGCAAGTCTGAATAAATATAATCCGCAAAGTCCACCTAAAAGAAACATTGAAATATGACTGTATCCACGCCAGATTATTTCGAGTAAACAGTATAGACTTGCACTTAATGTAAAAATAAACAGAGAGTTTTTAAAATAAAACATTGTCTCAACCTCTGTTATAGTATTAACCTTTAACTATTATTAATGCATTTTAATATTGACAAAATTTCATTTAAATGATAAAATTATAAAGAAATGGAGTGATTTTTATGATAATAACAAGTCCTGATATGAGGTTTTCTCAGCATAAAATTTATGTTTTTAAAAAAGAATTTACAGGCAAAAAAAATGGTCATTGTACTATTAATATAACGGCCGAAACACGATATAAGCTTTTTGTTGATAATACTCTGGTTTCTTTTGGCCCTCAAAAAGGAGCTGAAGGGGAACAGTATTATGATACGGTGTGTCTTGATGATTATTTAAAAGATGGAAAAAACGAAATTGTTGTGGAGGTAATGCAGCTTAGAAATTATCGTGACCACACATTAAATAATCTTACTGCGATTTTCCGTACAGGGATGATGTCTCTTGCTGTATGGGGAAAATACACAGATGATGATGGAGAAATTGTTCTTGATACCGATAAAAACTGGCTTGTTGCGGAAAAAACAGATGTTGTTTTAATGTCAGAAGAAACTGTACCTCAAAAAGGTAAGAATACAAGCTTTGTAAGATGTGAAGAACATATTTTGAAAAAAGAGCCTTTAAACTGGAAAAATGCTGTTGAAGTTGACATTGTTGAAATCGAAAGAGGTGGGTTCAATTACGGAAGTTTACCTCGCTGGCAACTAAAAAAAAGAACTATTTCACCATTAAACCTTAAAATGCGTTGTGTTAACATTCATCCTGAAAATCGTAATCTTTATGATGCATACGAGCTTACAATAGGTTTTGTTAAGGTTAAATACAGCGGAAAAGGAACAATTAAACTGATTTATGCTGAGTGTTTCCGTGAGAAAAATTCTGAAGGAGGTCTTTATAAAGGGGACCGAACAAATATTAATGGTGATGCAACAACAAATTGTGTATTTGACATTATTGAAACAGACGGAACCGGGGAGTGGGAAAGCTATTGGACAAGAACTTTCCGATATATTACTGTTGAAACTACCGGTGATGCTTCTGTTGATTATATTTACTATGTTGAAACCGGTTACCCTATAAACGGAACGGTTCTTAGTGATTTTAATAATGAGCAAGATAATCAGCTTTGGAAAATAAGTATGAGAACCTTGCAATGTTGTATGCAGGAAACATATACTGATTGTCCTTATTACGAACAGCTTCAGTATACCATGGATACTTATTTGCAGATGCTGTACACCTATCAGGTTTCTCATGACGATTTACTTGCCCGTAACGCCATTCATCAGTACAGATTGTCTCAAAACGAAGAGGGCTATCTGATGTCTCGTTATCCATGCGAAGATAAACAGATTATTCCCGGTTTTTGCTTGTTTTATATTATGATGGTTTATGAGCATTATAAACGCTTTGGTGATGAAACCCTTGTAAAAGAAAATATTTTCTGCATAGAGAAAGTTCTTAATGCTTTTAATAACAGATTAGATGAATACGGTCTTGTAAAAAGCTCTAATTATTGGGATTTTGTTGATTGGGCAGATGGATGGATACACGGTATGCCTGCGGTTGGCAAAAACGGTTCGAATGCCATCTATACTCTTATGTACGCTTATGCTTTAAAACAGACAGCATATTTGTGCGAAGTTATCGGACGAAACGGTGATGTTTATTTAGCTGAGGCGGAAAATTTAGTAAAAGCGGTTGAAAAACATTGTTATAGTGAAGAGTTAGAACAATATGCAAATAGCCAGAATAAAGAGCATTTTTCACAGCATATGCAGGTGTGGGCTGTTCTTTCCGGACTTGCAAATGGGGAAAAAGCCAAACGCATTCTTGAGAAGTCGTTTTCACATCAGGCAAAATCCACCTTTGCATTTGATCATCTTTTGCTACGTGCACTTGAAATAGCAGACATGTACGACAAAAGAGTAGATATTCTTCAGCCTTATTATGATTTGATTGAAAAACATTGCACCACTATTCCGGAAACTCCTTTTGCACATACACGGAGTGAATGCCATGCCTGGGGTTCGATTGTGCTTTATGAATTTACTGCAAAAGATCTTGGTGTTACATGGGAAAATAATAAATATGCTCGGGAAATCCGGATTGAGCCTTATATTAAAGCTCGTAAGGAGGCAAAAGGTAAGGTTTGTACAGCTTTTGGAGATGTTTTTGTAGAATGGAAAAAAGCTGATAAATTCTCGTTAGAGCTTTATACACCTGAAAATGTAAAAAAAGTTATATCATTACCTGACGGAACTGTAACCGAAACTACTGAAGGTTATATAAATCTTGAATGTGAAATTAAGTAAAAATAAAATTTCCCGCAACTGTTGTTGCGGGAAATTTTGTATTTTAAAGTTTTTAGCTTGAGGTTACAGGAAATAACATGGCAAAATACACCGAAATTCCGCTGTTTAAGGCGCGGTTCGGATAGCTGCCATCACCCTATATTTAAAGAATTATAATATCTCTGGCAATAAGTGAACCGTTTTCATCAAGCGTAAATATTTTAAGGAATTTTGCATCAGCTGCATCACCGAACATTTTCGCGGTTAAATTATTTGATGTTGAACCATCAAGAGCATATTCAACATATGCAGAAGAAACAAGAACATTTTCAGAGTTGTAAGCACCAACAAATAATGTACCGTTCTTTGTAATGTTTGTAAGATTCTTAAGAGTTACAACAACTGTGTTTTTATCGGTTGATGCAGAATTATAAATGTTTCCGTTAATATCCTTGATTTCAGTAACATCAATTTTAGAATCAGAAACAACATAAAGGTCAATATTGTTTATTTTTTCAGCACTGAAACTGATATCCTTGTCGGTAGAGAAAATGGTTTTGTTGTAACCGTCAAAATAACCGTTTGCAATAGAAGAACCACCGGAAATATATCCAAGTGCAATTTGTTCACCGGCATAGGAATCACCAAGGGAAATGGTATAATCTACTGAAGATTTTCCTGCGGGGATTGTAACATTAGTTGTGTAAGTTTTTGCAATGCTGTAAGCACCGTTTGTTACAGAGGTGTTCTTTGTAAGCGCACCGGCGTATACTGAAATATTCATATCCTCTGTTGCCACAAGACCGTCGGGAAGAATAAGCCGGCCGTAAAGCTCGCTTGTTTTCGCGTTATCATCAATAGTAACCATTGCAATGTCATAATCAGCTACTGAAACATCGTAAACATTAGCCTCGGACCTTCTTGAGGTAAGACCGGTTGTTGATGCATATTTGGAATAAGAATTATCATCAGTATTTATAACAAGCATATATTCTGTATATTCATCAGAGGGAACAACAATTGAGAAACTGCTTGCATCTGAGGTATAAACATTTGCGTCTGTTATGTATTTTCCGTCAAGAGTCATAGCGCGTACAGTACAATATGAAGCATCTGTATTTGCCCAGGTTAATGAGCCGCTTATAGTTCTACCTGTAAGAATGTCCATATTGAACACGCTGTTTATTGAAATACTCTGTGATGCGGCTTCGGACCTGAACCCGGTTGTGCCGCTTTCAGAAAGGTATCCGTAACGAACAACACCGTCACCGCTGTATAATTTGTATCGGATATAAGCATCGTTTGTGTTGTCCGGAAGTGTTATTGAATACGAAGAGGAGGAGGAAGAAAAGAACTCAGTAGAGCCGATAACATCTCCTGCGCTGTTTTCTACAATAACATAACCATCACCAATACCGGAAATATTACCGGAAACATTAACAGTTTTGGGAAGTGAAATATTAGCTGTAATATTTGTAGCAATACCCACACTAGATGCATTCACAGGGGTTGAAACCGTGCCCATATAGGAGTAATAACATACCGGTGCGTAGCCTGTTGCTTCTGTGTTAAGCTGTCTGCATCTGATGACATAGTTTGTATCCTCGCAGTATACAGGAACAGAGTAAGTAACAGAGCTTGAACCGGCAGGAATTGTAACCCTTGAAGAGAAGGTTTCTGAACCGATTACATCAATAGAAAGCTCGATGGGTGTTGAAGCTGTTCCGGAAGCAAGAGACACAGTACCTGTAACATTCTTCGCTGTTGTTGCACTGAAGGTGCTGAGCCGGAAATTAAGCTCAGTATCAGAAATTGTAGCGGAGCTGCAGTAAAATTCTTTAATTATGTTTGCAAAAACATAATAGCTTCCGTTCTGGAGTGAAGGATTCTGTACGGCATTTGCACAGGTAAATCCTCTGCCGTTATGATAAATTGTGCTTCCTGTTTTGGGAATGCGTATCTCGGTGCTGTAACGGGTAAGTACATATGCATCATCGGTGATTGAATATGTAAAACCATAATCTGTAAGCTCGGATACAGATAAGAAATACATGGAACCTCTTTTTTCAATGTGAGTTTCCAGAGTCTGTGTTTTACCGTTAATTACAAGCTTTGCATCCAGCAGCGTTGTTGCTGATACGCTGATGCAACACAAAAGCATGGTAAAAACCAGTAAAGTAGCTAAAAACTTTTTCATTTTAAATTCCTCCTAATTTTATGTATCTTAAGGTAACTCAATACTTTTGTTCTTAACAAGATAGTGACAAAGTTTGTTCATTGTCGAATTTTCTTGTTTTGCTTTGTCGTAAAGAGCTGACCTGAATACCAGATATTTTGCTTCATCAAGAAAACCGGATTTTCTTGCAGTTTCAATAGCCTGAAATCTTGCATTATAGGCTTCCTGACTTTTTGGAGCTTTATGCAGCCATAGCTCCGAAAAGAATAACATGCTTTTTGAATCTTTAATATTTTCTGAGCCTTTGTAAAGTGTAGAAACTTCACGGACAGTAACTGTACCGTTTTTTATGGCGGAATCATAATGTTCAGCTGAAAGCGGTGAATATAAATCTTTAAAAGCTAAAGTTGAAATCAAAATAACAACTATAAGCAGAATGTGTAAAACGGGTTTGAAAAAACTTCTTGGGTTAATGCTTTTTGAACCATTGGCTGTACAGTATGCAAGTAAAATGTAATAACATCCGTACGCCATATCAATATCAACAAATGCGTGTAAAAGGATATAGAAGGTTATCGCAATATTGAAGGGAGTCTTTTCTTTTATAACAGATTTGATTAAAAGAAAAATAAATACGCCAAAGGGAATAAAAGCTTGGATTCCGCCTTCAATGAACAATTGCAAATATCCGTTATGTAAATAGTCTGTTGAATATATGGCTGATTGAACTGTATATTTTAATTCAGCCCAATTGCCGAAACCTATTCCAAGTGGCTTAAATGCTTTAAATGAATCAAGAGCATATATAATTCTTGAAATTACTGTTGAGCCGGGATTAATTCTGAATACAAGTAAAATTGTAAGAAAAATTAATGTTAAACCTGCTAAAATTGTTAAGGTATGTTTCAGTCTGTTTCTTTTTGTTGCAACAAGTAAAATCGAGGCTGAAATGAAAAAGATAAAGGCAAAAGAGGATTTTGTCATGTACAGCGCAAGAACATTTATTGCAACTAAAACAGTAAAACTGTTTGGCAAAACCTTTTTTTCATAGAAACTTAGTCCCATAAAAACCGCACTTCCGAAAAAAACAGCAGCTGTATTTGAATAACCAAAAAAAGAAAAAAGTTCTTTGCTTCCGTCAACAGTTCCTGCAAGCTGAAGCTTTCCGAAAAGCTCCGAAGGAATTATGCCGGAATAGGCGGCTAAACCTACCAGTGCTGAAAATGTAATACCGAAATAAAAACCAAGAGATAGGGGAATACCGTACTCAGAACAGAAAATTATGCAGGATAAAATCAAAACAAGCCACTTACATATTTCGCAAATAATGGGTAAAAAAGAGCCTGAACCAAAAGCATAGCTAAGGGATATTACTGCTATCAGAATAAATACAGGAAAAAGTGCAGGCTTGAAAGTGATTTTTTTGCAAAAAAGAACAAGAAGAGCAAAAATGCAAGTAAAAACAATCAGGTACTGAGGTGAAAACAAACCCCAAAAAACAACCGATAAAAAGCCTGTAAAAACAAATATCCAGGAAAGAAATTTGTTTGATTCAAACGGGTTTCCTGTGTTGGTTGATTTTGTAAAACCTTTGAAAACTCCTTGCATAACAGACATCCTTTAAACATAATAGTCCTATAATATATTTTATCACATTTTTTGGTGTTTGTAAAGTAAAAAAACAATAAAAAAACAAGTATGTTAAAATTAAACAAATTTTAATCATCTAAATTATACAAGATATACATATATAAACAGTTGAATTAATTGACAAAAAGTGATATAATATTTATAATAGTATAATTTTTTGTTGCGGAGTGGTATTATTGTCGATTATAGAACGCCTTCAACAAGGTGAAAATATTAAAAATTTAAATATCTCTGAACTTAAAGAACTGGCTTTGGAAATCAGGAAGTTTCTTCTTGAAAATGTTTCCAGAACCGGAGGACACCTTGCATCCAATCTTGGTGTTGTTGAGATTACAATAGCTTTATGCTATGTTTTTGATTTTCCTGAGGATAAAATAATATGGGATGTAGGGCATCAATCCTATGTGTACAAAATCCTTACCGGAAGAGCAAATCAGTTTAATACTCTCAGACAGTATGGCGGTCTTTCGGGGTTTCCGAGAACATACGAAAGTGAGTACGATTGCTTTGATACAGGTCATTCAAGTACATCAATCTCTGCAGCTCTTGGTATGGCAAAGGCAAGGGATTTAAAAGGGGAGAATAACAATATCATCGCATTTATCGGTGACGGGTCCCTTGGCGGCGGTCTTGCTTATGAAGCAATTAATGACGCCGGAAACAGCAATACAAAAATGCTTGTTATTCTTAATGATAACGAGATGTCTATTGCTAAAAATGTAGGCGGAATGTCTGTTCATTTAAGCTCCTTCCGTACATCGGGAAGCTATTTCAGGTTTAAACACTCTCTTGTTTCATTTCTTGAAAAAACCGAACAGACTGCTCTTATAAAGTTTTTCAGAACTATTAAAAATTCAATTAAACAGGCAATTTTACGCAACACTATATTTGAAGGTCTTGGACTTACTTATTTCGGACCATTTGACGGACATAATATTGAACGGCTTATTAAAATTTTAAAAAGAGTAAAAAATGTGAACGAGCCTGTTATTATTCATATTAAAACCACTAAAGGCAAAGGCTATGGTCCTGCCGAAAGGAAACCCAGCGAATATCACGGAGTTTCCAAGTTTGACTACAAAAAGGGTGTTGTGCCTTCTGAGGTTATGGATTTTTCTGCGGTTTTCGGAGACAAGCTGTGTGATATTGCAGAAAAAAACGAAAAGGTTGTTGCAATTACCGCTGCTATGCCTGACGGAACAGGACTTACCGGCTTTGCAGAAAAATATCCCCGTCGCTTTTTTGATGTTGGAATTGCTGAACAGCACGCAGTTACATCTGCAGCAGGTATGGCTGCAAATGGTCTTGTACCTGTTGTTGCCATTTATTCTACTTTTTTCCAGCGTGCATATGATTCGATTCTACATGATGTCTGTCTGCAGAATAAACATGTAGTTTTCTGTGCAGACAGAGCAGGAATTGTCGGTGCTGACGGTGAAACACATCAGGGCGTTTTTGATTTATCCTTTATGAGACCTATGCCTTTTGTTGAAATTCTGGCTCCATCGGATTACAGTTCACTTAAAGGTATGCTTGATTATGCCGTGAATGTTGCCAAGGGACCTGTTTTTATCAGGTATCCGAGAGGTTGCGAAGAAAGAGTGATATACGAGGATTACACCTATGTTCCTGGTAAAGCAAATGTTCTGACAGAAGGTGAAGATGTTTGTATTTTTGCTTGCGGAACAATGGTTAATAACGCTCTTGATGCCGCAGAAAAACTGAAAAATGAAAACATCTCGGTTTCTGTTATAGACCTTCAGTGTTTATCTGAAATTGACCGGGAGGTTCTTTGCACATATGCAAAAAACTGCCGTTTTGTAATTTCCGTAGAGGATAATGTTGAAAAAGGCGGTGTTGGTGAGGAAATAAATTCACTTTTGTCTCAATACGGAATCAATAAAACTGTTTATAACTTTGCTTACAAAACAGGTTTAATTGTGCAGGGAACACAAAAAGAGCTTATGCATGTTTATGGTGTCGATAGTGACAGTATTGTTTTGGGTATAAAAAGCTTATTTGAAGAGGTATAGAATGAGTGAACGACTTGATATAGAAGTTTTTAAGCGTGGCATTGGTGTCAGCCGTGAAAAAGCAAAAGCTATGATTGAAAACGGCAATATTGCTGTTAACGGAAAAGTTATTACAAAGGCATCCTTTAAGGTTGATGCAGAAGCTTCTGTTGATGTTGTGGGGGAGGTTATGCCTTATGTAAGCCGCGGAGGGCTGAAGCTTGAAAAGGCTATAGATGTTTTCGGAATAAACCTTAAAAACAAAACCGCTGTTGACATGGGAGCTTCCACCGGCGGTTTTACTGATTGTATGCTTCAAAATGGCATTTCAAAGGTATATGCAGTTGATGTAGGCAGCGGTCAGCTTTCTGAAAAGATAAGAGAGAACCCTAAAGTTATAAATATGGAAAACACAAATATCCGCAATATGACTTTTGGAGATATAGGTGAAAAGGTTGATTTTATATCCATTGACACCTCTTTTATTTCATTAAAGCTTATTTTACCCACAGCTTTTATGTTTTTAAAAGATGATGGAGAGATTGTTGCACTTGTTAAACCGCAGTTTGAAGCAGGGCGGACTAATCTTGGCAAGAACGGGATTGTAAAAGATAAAAAAGTACATATTTCAGTTCTTAAAGATATTTATTCATTTGTGATATCGTCAGGCTTTTGCCCTGAAAATATTACTGTTTCGCCAATAACCGGTGGGGACGGAAATATTGAATTTCTCATACATATAATAAAAAAAGGAGTACCTTTTTTAGGTACGGAAATAAATAAGGTGGTTGAAGAATATTGAAAATAGTAACTTTTAATATCAGAAGTATCTGGGATGCACCGGTTGACGGAGAGCAATCCTTTGTTTACAGAAAAGAGTTTATTCTTGATAAATTAAGTAAAGAAAAACCGGATGTTATCTGCTTTCAGGAAATGATTTACCCAATGTATGATTATTTTAAAAAAGAGCTTCCGGAATATACTTTTCTCGGTCACGGCAGATATGATGATTTACGCGGTGAAGGCGTGTTTACTGCTGTTTTAAATGAAAAGGTTGAAATTCTCGGACTTGATGTTTTCTGGATGACAGAAACACCGTATGTTCCTGCTTCAAGGCTCAAAGGACAGAGTGAATGTCCGAGAACCTGCGTCAGGACCAGGCTCAGAACCGAAAATGAGATTTTTGAGGTTTTCAATCTCCATCTTGACCATCTTGGTGATGGTGAAAATATACGCAAAAAAGAGCTTGAAACAGTTTATGATTACATAAAAAAACATAATATTGAATCCCCGTTGTTTATTTTAGGTGATTTTAATGCTGTTCCGGATTCGGACAGTATTAATTATTTAAAAAGAAAGGGATTTGTTGATTTAACTGTGGACAGCGGTTTTACTTTTCATAATTTTAAAGGTGAAAATTTTGAAAATAAAGTTAAAATTGATTATATTTTCTGTAACAAAGAATTCAAACAGAATTTTATTTATGCCGAAAAATGGACCGATTTTAACGGAGAGGTTTTTCTTTCCGACCATTATCCGCTTTGCTGTGAAATTAAAATGTAAATTCCACACAAAAATGTAAAGATTGGACAACTTTTTGTAAAAATAAATAATTTTTTCCATTACCTAATTGTGATATAATTTTTCCAGGAAAGGTGGTAATTATTATGAAAAAAGTTTTAAGCTTGATTCTTGTGCTTACTATGGTGTTTTCTTTAAATTCCTTCGCCATAGATGTTGTAACAAAATCAAATCCCGTTGATTTGTGGACAAAAGCAAATTCAACCTTTATTGAGATTACCGATACTCAATATGGTGCACAGTACTTTAAGGCAAAAAAACCTTTTAACGGTGTTGCGGTTTGCAGTCCCAGCATGGGGGATTCTATCGGAGGGTTAACTCTCAGTATTTACAAATGGGATACTTCTATTGAAAAAACAATGAAGAACAAGCCTATTAAATCTCAGGATTTTGCGGATTATCCCGATAACACCTGGCTTAATATGAGCTTTTTCACACAGCCTGCCGGTGAATATTTAATTACCGGTACAAATGGCCATGGCGGTGTTGGTATGTGGGTATTTACCGCCGGTGATGAAACAACGGTTACATATAAAAACGGTTCTGTATATCCTAATT
This sequence comes from Clostridia bacterium, assembly GCA_045546415.1. GTDB lineage: Bacteria > Bacillota > Clostridia > RUG12999 > RUG12999 > RUG12999. Next base: position 11,120 of record JAZQCS010000044.1, read on the forward strand.
TCTATATGCAGACCAGAATTTTTGAAATTGCCGACCCGGTTGACAACGGCAGAAAATACGAAGGTACAATTGATGCATACAGCGAAATTGATGCTACAAAGTATTCTGCAGGTCTTGGCTGTAAAATAGGTAAAATGCAGATTTTCGGCACAGGAAAAGAAGGTGTCGTTATGGACACCGAGCAGGGTGGATATATTGTGTTCCGCGATGTTGATTTCGGAAACGACGGTGCAAAAGGCGTAAAGCTTCTTCTTAATGCCGGACAGATTCCTGATTACGGTGAGTTTCAGCTTGCACTTGATGGGCTTGACAAAGAAACTCTTGCAAAAGTAATTGTAGAGGCGAATAACGAGTTTGATGAATGGCAATGGATTCCTGCAACCTTTAAAGAAAAGGTTACAGGAAAGCATGATGTTTATGTTGTATTCAAATATGCTGATACTTCTTTTGCATCAATGCAGTTTACAAAGGAAGAACCCGGTCTTTCTGTAACAGAACAAAGAATTGCCGATTATAAGCCTGTTCCCGACGATGAGCTTATAGATTATATGGAAGATACCTGGGCAGGTACAGATGCAATGGGCAGAGATGTGGGAACAAATGCAGATTATGGCGATTTCAAGGGTGATAAAGAGGTTATGATGTTCTATCACACCTGGCAGATTAACGCAAACTCTACATCCACACCTGCAAATGTTAATGAAATTGTAAAAAAAGACCCTTCTCTTAAAAATGATTACAGTAACAAGGTGTGGGAAATCTGGGCTTCAAATCTTACCACAGGTACACCCTGTCATTGGAATGAATCTCTGTATGGTTTCTACACAGGCTATGACGAATGGGTACAACGCAAAAACCTTGAAATGCTTGCGGCTGCCGGAGTAGATGCAATTGTAACTGACTGTTCTAACGGTAACAGAACCTTTATGCCTTCAGTTGTTACTCTTGGCAAGGCAATGAATGAAATGCGTAAGGACGGAATAAAAGCTCCTAAAATTTCCTTTATGTTGCCGTGGGCAAGTTCTGATCCCGCAATTGAATCCATGGAAAGACTTTATCAGTTTATCTATAAGCCCGGTCTTTTCTCTGACAGCTGGTATTATGTAGAGGATAAGCCTCTTATGATGGCTTGGGAATACAGCCTTAATGTTAAAACCGGTAACGAAGAGGTAGATACAAGAAGAGCTGAAATGCTTGATTTCTTCACTTTTAAAAACAACCATATGGGTTATAAAGACGGTCCTAAATCCGATAAAGAATGGGCATGGCTTGAAGTTACTCCCATTAACGGTTACGGTAAAGGCAGCAAGGGTACAAATCCGCAGATGTGTGCAGTTGGTGTTGCTCAGAACTCAAATGACGAAGCTGTAAGCTATGCTCCGATGAACGCAGAGGGTATTTACGGAAGAAGCTACACATACAAAAACAAATTCGGTCTTTTAGGTGATTATTCTGCAGCCTTTGGCTGGAATTTCCAGGAGCAATGGGACCAGGCACATAAGCTTGACCCTGATTATGTTTTTGTAACAGGCTGGAACGAGCAGATTATGGTTCGTTTTACAGAAAGTATGGGTGTAAGGAATGCCATGGTTGACCTTTACAATGACGAATACAGCCGTGATATTGAGCCTACAAAGAGCTATATGGGTGATAATTATTACCTTCAGCTTGCTGATAATGTTCGTAAGTTCAAGGGTGTTCATAAGCTTCCTCTTGCAAGTGAAATTAAAACCATTTCTCTTGATGGCGGCTTTGAACAATGGGAAGATGTTGGACCTGAGTTCCTGGATTATAAAGGTGATGTTGCACACAGAAACCGCCTTGAATACGGTTATAACAAGAGTCTTGTTAATAATTCCGGCAGAAACGATATTGTGAAATCCAAGGTTGCAAGAGATAATGAAAATATGTATTTCTATGTAGAAACTGCAGATGCTCTTACTCCTTCAACAGACAGAAACTGGATGAGACTTTTTGTTGACAGCGATAATAAGTTCGAAACAGGCTGGTACGGTTATGATTATGTTATTAACCGTAAAAACCCTGCAGACGGCAAAGTTTTCGTGGAAAAATATGTAGGCGAATATGTTTGGGAGAATGCCGGTGAAGGTCAGCTTAAGGTTGATGGAAACAAAATGATGATATCTGTTTCTAAAGCAACTCTTGCCATTGGCGAAAAGGTTGACATTCTGTTTAAATGGGCAGATAACACTTATTCCACATCCGACCTTAACGATTTTTATGTAAATGGTGATTCTGCTCCTCTTGGCAGATTCAGTTACCGTTATACAGAAACAGAGCCGAAGAATAAAAAGGATGAATTTATCCCTATTTATTCCGGAGAAACCACACATCAGCTTCTTCGTAACTGTGTTGCTATGAAGCTTAATGCTCCTTATGCTCTTGCAAAGAGCACAATGGTTCAGGTTGACCCCAATAACAGTAACATCACTCCCAAGGAAATTAACGACAGAACACTTCTTCCTGTGCGTTTTCTTGCAGAAAGCATTGGTGGAAAGGTAAGCTGGAGTGATGTAAGTAAAACAGCAACTCTTACCTACGGTGAAAATACTGTTAAAATTCAGGAAAATGCAAACTATCTTACTCTGAACAACTACACACAGGTTCCTCTTGATGTTCCTGCACAGACAATTGATGACAGAATCTTTGTTCCTATGCGTGCGATTTGTGAAGCTCTTGGTCTAACGGTTCATTGGGATCCCAGCGGTGTAATTGTTGCCGGTGACGGTGCAAAAGAGCTTTGTAAGAGTGAATTTTTTGTTCAGTCTGTAGTGAACATTGCAAGTGAGTGGTAATTTACCTTTTCCGGGGGGAAACATATATTAAAAAATGCTCCGCAGAGAATCTGCGGAGCATTTTTATCTAATATTAAATTAAGCTTTATTAATTGAACCGAAAAGTTCCATCTTTTCTTTAACTGTTTCTTTAATTGATTCAAAACCGGGAGCAAGAAGCTTTCTGGGGTCAAAGCCCTTACCCTCAAGGTCTTTGCCTGCTTCAATGTATTTTCTTGTTGCTGCTGCAAAAGAAAGCTGACATTCTGTGTTAACATTAATTTTAGAAACACCAAGAGAGATAGCCTGCGCAATCATTTCAGCAGGAATACCTGTACCACCGTGAAGAACAAGAGGCATAACTCCTGTTTTTTCCTGAATTTTAGCAAGAACATCAAAGTTAAGTCCTGCCCAGTTTTCAGGGTATTTACCGTGAATGTTGCCAATACCTGCTGCAAGCATATCAACACCCAGGTCTGCAATTAATTTGCATTCATCGGGGTCAGCAACTTCGCCGCCACCGACAACGCCGTCTTCTTCACCACCGATTGCACCAACTTCAGCTTCAACCGAGATTCCGTTTGCGTTTGCAAGAGCAATAATCTCCTTTGTTTTCTCAATATTTTCGTCTATTGCATAGTGAGAACCATCGAACATTACAGAAGAGAAGCCTGCTGCAATTGCTTTCTTTGCACCTTCATATGAACCGTGGTCAAGATGAAGAGCAACCGGAACAGTAATTCCAAGCTCCTCTATCATAGCTTTAACCATATCTGCTACTGTTTTGAAACCGCACATATATTTGCCGGCACCTTCGGATACACCAAGAATAACAGGAGAATTATTTTCCTGTGCAGTAAGCAGAATAGCTTTAGTCCACTCAAGGTTATTAATATTGAACTGACCAACGGCATATTTGCCTTTTTTTGCCTTCTGAAGCATTTCTTTTGCTGAAACTAACATTGTTTAATCCCTCCATTTGATATCTATATTATAATTATACACTAAAAAAAGGAAAAAGAAAAGACCTTTTTTAACATTTTTTATTTTTTATTATAAATGTATAAAAAAAGTTGTGGTTTTTATACTTTTTTTGACATTACAGGTTTTAAAAACTTTAGAATAAAATTTCAAAAAAGCTAAAAATAAAACGATTTTTCATGAAAACAAAAAATAAACCGTTAAATATCAAAATCGTTCTATTGACATTGATTTTTTTATGTTGTATAATTACATCAGAATGTAAACAAAGCAATTTTTACACATTTTAAAGGGGGATTTTTGTGAAAAAATTTTTATCTGTCTTACTTTGTCTTACAATGATTTGTTCTTTGTGTCAGGTTGTTATGGCGTATGATAACATTCCTGTGCCCAACGAGGAAATAGAGGTTGTTACCAAAAGTTCTGATTGGACTGCGGCGTATAAGGTTATGCCGGGAAGTTATGTTACGCAGTACCTCAAATACACAAAACCTATAAAAGGTGTTATAGTAAAGACTGCAGGATTTAGTAACAGTAAAGGTGATAATCTTACACTTTCTATTGTTCCGTGGAAGGGCAGTTACGGTTCATCTCTTTATGAAAAGCCCATTGGTAAGCAAACCTTTACTGAAATTCAGGATGGTGCACGGCTTACTGTAATGATAGATGACCCCAAAAATTACAAAAATGAGGTTATGCTTATTGTTTCCGAAGCATCTGAAACGGAAATTGGTCTTTGGAGTGGTACTCCTACCGGTAAAGTTGAGCAAAAAACCTTTGTAAACGGGCAGGAATCAACTAAACTTATCACTTCAAGTATAATTATTGATGCAGAGCCTGTTGTTTCTGAAAATGTACATACAGAGCCAAGAAATGCATATGAACCGATTTTTATGGCAGATTATGATTATTCCTATGGTATGAAAACAATAGAGAATAATGATACTGCTGTTGATTGTGAAAAAATTCTTTCTTCCGACGGTCAGGGGGGAGATATGAATATTTTAGGCTATCGAGGTAACTATGCAGGTTATGCTAAAATTGATTTTGGTAATAACTCACCTAAAGCCGTTACATTTCGTTATCAGGTAGGTACAAAATCTAAAACCAGAACAGAAATTCAGGTTTATTTAGACTCTCCTACAGGTAAAAAAATTGCGGAAACCATGTTTCAGTACACTCCCGAGGAACGAGACGGCTTTCTTGAACTTGACCTTCAAATTAGTGAAAAGGTAACAGGAATACACGATGTATATGTTGTTTTCGGTTACACTCCTGTTTATTCTTCTACCATGGTTTTTTCAAAAGAGGAAAAACCTCTTAACCGTTTTGATAAAGAATTCGTTGAATTTAAACCCGTAAAGAATGAGGATTTAATTTATACAGCCAGTGATACCTGGTCTGCTACAGATATGCTCGGAAGGAAGCTTCCCGGCTACGAAACAGTAGGGGAATATGACCCTGAAAGACAAGTTCTGATGTTCTACTGGGCAAATAAAGATTATTCTACAGCCAGAGCCATTAATTTAACTGAGCGTGCAAGACTTTTTCCGGAAGAAATAAACGACTGGCATTCTAAGGTTTGGGAGACTGGGTCGAATTATTATAACGAATCCATTTACGGATATCACACAAATTTCGATAAATGGGCACTCAGAAAACAGTTTGAGTTGTTTGCAGCATCGGGTGTTGATGCACTTGTAATGGACGGTTCAAACTCAGCTACATGGAATGCTCCTCAGACAATGTACATGAGAGAAGTTCTTCACAGCATGAAGAAAGACGGCTATAATGTTCCGGCACTTACTTATATTATGCCATTTTTCTATCCCCAGTGGACTGCAAATGCAGTAGAAAACATTTATCAGACTCTTTACAAACCCGGACTTTACAGCGATGTATGGTATTATTGGAACGGCAAGCCTCTTTTAATGGCTCATCCTGACCTTGTACCTACTAAGCTTCAGGGTTCAGAAATGATGGAGTTCTTTGAATTCCGTCCCTGTCAGCCTGAATATCGCGGTGGTGCAACAAAGCCTATGAATTGGCCATGGCTTGAAGTTTATCCTCAAAACGGCTATGTACCACTTGAAAATTCAAAATATAATTACGAGTGTGTTGCGGTTGGTATTGCACAGAACAGCACAGATGAAGGTCTTACCGCAATGAACCACGGCAAAGATGTTTACGGCAGAAGCTATACCTATAAGGATAAATTTGTTCATCTTGATGAGGAATATTCCGAGGTTTACGGTTATAATTTCCAGGAACAATGGGAAAGAGCCTTTGAGCTTAATCCTAAGGCAGTATTTATAACCGGTTGGAATGAGTACACTGCAGGCAGATATGAGAGTTGGGGAAGAGTTGCCACAAAAAATGCTTTCCCTGATGTTTTCGATGATGAATACAGCCGAGACATTGAACCTATAAAGGGTGTTTTGCAGGATGCATATTATTATCAGATGGCAGCTAATATCCGTAAATTCAAAGGTGTAAAACCCACTCCTGTTGCATCAGCAGAAAAAACCATTTCATTAAACGGTGATTTTTCTCAATGGAATGATGTCGGACCTGATTTCTACGGATTCAAGGGCGGTGTTGAACCAAGAAAAGAGAAAAACTTCAATATTGATTATTCAAACAACACCGGACGAAATGATATTGTCCTTTCAAAGGTTGCAAGAGATAAGGAAAACCTTTATTTCTATGTTGAAACCGCAGAAAAACTCAGCCCTCACACAGATAACGCATGGATGCGACTGTTTATTAATACGGACCGCAAAACGACCGGCTGGGAAGGTTATGACTTTATTATTAACAGAGTTTCTCCCACAAGTTCCAAAGCTATCCTTGAAAAAAACATTGGCGAATGGAAATGGGAAAAGATTGGTGAAATTGATTATGTCGTATCCGGCAACAAAATGATGCTTTCTGTTCCAAGAGGATTAATTGGAGAAACCGGAACCGTTGACCTTGAATTCAAGTGGAATGACAATATGCTGACAGAAGGCAACATTATGGATTTCTATGTAAGCGGTGACACAGCACCTATCGGCAGATTTGCTTACAGATACACAGAATCTACCGAAAATGATGCCCTTATAGACTATACAAAACCTGAAGGTGCATACGAACCTTCGCCATATGCAAAGCTTGTTTACAACAATGTTATGGCTCTTGATAAAAACTTTGCAATTGACCGCGGAGAAAAGGTACAGATTGACCCGGATAACCCTGATGTTTCTCCCAAGATTATCAACGATAAAACAATGGTACCTCTTCGATTCCTTTGTGAAAGTATGGATTCCATGGTAGAATGGAGTGACGAAACACAGTCAGCTACAATTACCTATATGGGTACCCGTATCCGTGTTACTCCCGGTTCAGACACTATCAGAGTTGAAAAACAGAATATTCGTGTACAAACACCTCCTCAGGAAATTGACGGAAGAATTTACATTCCTCTTCGTGATATTGTTGAGGCAATGGGTACAGAATGTTACTGGATTGACCCCGGTGTTATTATTGTTGGTACCGATTCGGAAAAGATTTATACAGAAAACGAAGATGTCCGCGATATGATTAAATTCTGGTATGGAATATAATTAATATGAGCCCTGTCATTGACAGGGCTCATATTTTTATGCAAGTGTTGTATCATCTGCAGTTTTGTTATCATTATCTCTTATTTCTTTACGGCGTATTTTACCGTTAAAGGTTTTTGGAAGTGCATCAACATATTCAACAACCCTTGGATATTTGTAAGGAGCTGTATTATCCTTTACATACTTCTGAAGCTCTTTTGTAAGCTCATCAGAAGGAGTAAAGCCTTCGGATAAAACAACGGTTGCTTTAACTGCAAAACCGCGAAGTGGGTCAGGAACACCTGTTACGGCAACCTCGCTTACCGCAGGATGTTCAAGCATTACGCTTTCAATTTCAAAAGGTCCTATACGGTAACCGGAGGATTTTATAACATCATCATTTCTGCCCACATAACGGAACATACCTTTTTCGTCACGGTATGCTGTATCACCGGTATGATAGAAACCGTCGTGAAGAGCAATAAGTGTGTCTTCTACACTACAGTTATAGGAATCAAGCAGACCGCAGGATTTTCTCAGTTTACTGAGAACTCTCATACAGATTTCACCGGTTGCACCACGGGGACAGGATTCACCATCTTCGCCAAGAATATGAACATCGTATCCGGGCACGGGGAAGCCTATAGCACCGGGAACCGGTTCTGACCAGGGGTAAATTGTAGCAATGCAAAGTGTTGTTTCTGTCTGACCGAAGCCTTCGTATATTTTATGGCCTGTTGCCTCCTGCCATTTGTTATAAATTTCAGGGTTTAATGCTTCACCTGCAGTACAGCAATGTGTAAGGGAAGAGAGGTCATATTTTTTAACGTCCTCTTTAAGAAGCATTCTGTACATTGTAGGGGGAACACAGAAGGTTGTAACCTTGTATTTCTCCATTTTTGAAAGAATGTCTGCCGCTTCAAATTTTTCAAAATCGTAAACAAGCACGGCACTTTCACCAAACCACTGACCGTAAATTTTACCCCAGAGTGATTTAAGCCAGCCTGTGTCGGAAATTGTAAAATGAACGCCGCCGTCTACTACTCTGTGCCAGAAAACACCTGTCATAATATGACCTAAAGGATAGGTGAAATTGTGTGTGATAATTTTAGGATAGCCTGATGTACCTGACGAAAACGCCATAAGCATCATATCGTCAGCGCGGGTAGCCTGGTCTCCGGTAGGTCTCTGCCATTCACCGTTTGCGCGTTCGAAGCCGTCATCAAAGTCAATCCATCCATGAACCTTTTTTCCTTTTGTTACAAATTTAAGTTCAATTGTTTCATATTGACCTTCGCCTTCATCAAAATATTCCGTAACCTCACCGTCACCGGTAGCTACAATTGCCTTGATTTTACCGGCATTACAACGGTAAATATAATCCTTAGCTTTAAGCATATTTGTAGCCTGAACAACTACAGCACCGATTTTGTGAAGAGCAAGAATTATAAACCAGAAATAGTAATGTCTCTTAAGAACAAGCATTACTCGGTCACCTTTGCGGATACCCATATAATTCAGGTAATTTGCCGCTTTGTTTGAGTTTATCATCATATCACGGAAGGTAAAAATCTTTTCTTCACCGGTGTTTGATACCCAAATCATAGCAACCTTATCAGGCTGAGTTTTACCAAGCTCGTCCACAACATCGTATGCAAAATTGAAGGTTTCGGGATATGTAAGTTTAAAGTTTGTCTGGGCATCCTTAAGAGAGATAAAATCGTCTCTTGATGCACCTACATATTTTTCGTATAAAGCCATTGTTTTGTACCACCTTATTTTTATTTCATCACAACAGCAATGAACTGTGCGCTGCTGTCACCGATTGCAACCTCTGCATGGGGAACGCTTGAATCAAAATATACGCTGTCGCCTGCAGAAAGCTCATAGGATATATCACCTATGTAAAGCATCATTTTACCGGATAGTACATAGTTGAACTCCTGACCGTCATGAGCGTGCATAACGGGTGTAGAGTTATCGGGGGTAATTGTAACAAGGAAGGGTTCACCTTTTTTGTTTCTGAATGTATAAGCAAGATGTTTGTAATCGTATTCTTTTTCGCGCTTTACTGAATATCCTTTACCGCTTTTTACCATACAGCACATGGAAAGCTTAGGCGCATCACCGCTTATAATATCAAGCACATCCACTCCGAGAATTTCTGCGGCATTATACATAAAGCTGAAAGAAAAATCTTTAACGCCTTTTTCATAATCAAGATAAGTCTGCTCATCTACGCCGAGTTTTTCAGCCATTTCTGCGGTGGATATTTCCATATCGTCCCTCAGACAGGCAAGTCTCATGCCGATGTCTTTGATCTGATCATTCATTTTTATTCCTCCTTATTAAAATTAGTATAAAGACAATTAATAATCAAAACCAAGCTTAACAGCTTTCATGTTAAGGTCAAAAAGCTCCTGTTTCTTGGCTGAAACAACCTTTTTCATTGCTTTTTCAACATCTTCAAAAGGCATAATTCCGGATTTTTTAATGAACTGACCCAAAATTATCATGTTTGCAAGACCAGGAAGGTTCTGTTCAGATGCAAGAGCTGTTGCGGGAATATAATAAGCTTCTACATCTGTTCTTTCACATTTTGCCTCAATAAGAGAACTGTCAACAAAAATCTGTCCGCCGGGAACAACCTCATTTACATATTTGTCAAAAGAGGGGGCATTCATGGCAATTAATGCATCGGGTTTATCAACAATAGGGGAACCGATTTTTGTATCGCTGATGATGATACTGCAGTTAGCAGTACCACCACGCATTTCGGGACCGTAGGAAGGAAGCCAGGAAACCTCCTTGCCGTTAATTAAACCTTCGTAAGCAAGGAATTTACCTGAAAAAAGGATACCCTGACCGCCGAAGCCTGCAATTAATATCTGTTTAGTCATAAGTTTATTCCTCCTTACTTTTCTTCTGCATATTTATCCTTATAAACACCAAGAGGGTAATAAGGAATCATATTTTCTTCAAGCCATTCAAGAGCCTTTTCAGGTGTTTTACCCCAGTTTGTAGGACAGGTAGAAAGAACTTCAACAAGAGAGAAGCCTTTGCCTTCAATCTGGTTCTGGAAAGCTTTTTTAATGGCAGCTTTTGCTTTTTTTACATTTTTTACATTGTTTACAGCAACTCTTTCAAGGTAAGCTGCACCGTCAACCTGGGAAAGCATTTCACATACTTTTACAGGAAGACCAACGGTGTTTACATCTCTTCCGTAGGGAGAGGTCTGAGTAACCTGACCGGGAAGGGTTGTGGGAGCCATCTGTCCGCCTGTCATACCGTAAATTGCATTGTTTACGAAAATTACGGTAATGTTTTCGCCTCTTGCTGCAGAGTGTACAGTTTCAGCGGTACCGATAGCTGCAAGGTCACCGTCACCCTGATAGGTAAATACAATATTGTTGGGGTCGGAACGCTTAACACCGGTAGCAACTGCAGGAGCTCTTCCGTGTGCTGCCTGAACCATATCACAGTTGAAATAGTTATACGCAAAAACGGAGCATCCAACAGGTGCAACACCTATTGTTCTGCCGGTTACACCAAGCTCATCAAGTGCTTCAGCTACCAAGCGGTGAATAATACCGTGTGTACAGCCGGGGCAATAGTGAAGGGGAGCATCGGTTAATGCTTTGGGTTTTTCAAAAACGATCATTATTTTGCACCTCCAATTTTTGCAGCTTCGTTTATCTTATGAAGAACATTCTGTGTTGTGGGAATCATACCGCCGGTACGGTTGCAAAGAAGAACGGGCTTTTTGCAACGGGTTGCAAGCTCAATATCTTCAATCATCTGACCCATGTTAAGTTCAACGGAAATAAATGAATTTACCTTATCGGCAGCTTTGTTTAAAACTTCCTTGGGGAAGGGCCAAAGTGTGATGGGTCTTATCATACCAACCTTGATGCCCTGTTTTCTTGCTTCGTCAATTGCGTTCTGCGAAACTCGAGCCGCAACACCGAAAGCAACAATACAGATTTCAGCATCGTCCATCATATACTCTTCGTACATAACTTCCTCAGCTTCGATTTTTGCATATCTCTTGAATCTTTCAAAGTTGAACACTTCAAGCTCGTCGGGTTTTAAGAAAAGAGAGTTAACTATGTTAGGCTTTCTGTCATTGTTTGTGCCAGTAACCGCCCAGGATTTATCATAGCTGTTAATTACGCCTTCTTCCAAAGAAACAGGCTCCATCATCTGACCCATTGTACCGTCAGAAAGAAGCATAACAGGCATTCTGTATTTTTCTGCAAGGTCAAAGCCCTTGAAGGTAAGGTTAACCATTTCCTGAACAGAAGCAGGAGCAAGCACAACAAGATGGAAGTCACCGTGACCGCCGCCTTTTGTAGCCTGGAAATAGTCGGACTGTGAAGGCTGAATGCCGCCAAGACCGGGACCACCACGCTGTACATTTACAATAAGAGCAGGAAGGTCACAGCCTGCAATATAGGAGATACCTTCGCTCTTGAGGGATATACCGGGGCTGGAGGAAGAGGTCATTACTCTTTTTCCGGTGGCAGCAACACCCATTACCATATTAATTGCAGAAATTTCACTTTCTGCCTGAAGGAACACTCCGCCTTCAATTTTTGGAAGTCTTTTGGACATATAAGCCGCAACCTCTGTCTGAGGAGTTATGGGATATCCGAAATAATGATGACAGCCTGCCATAATAGCGGCTTCAGCCATAGCTTCATTACCTTTCATTAAAACTTTTTCACTCATTATGTTTCCCTCCTTATTTCTCAACAGTTATAACACAGTCAGGGCACATTGTTGCGCAGAATGCACAACCTATACACTGACTCTGATCTGTAATACCTGCAGGATGATAGCCTTTTGCATTGAGTTCGTCTTTTAATGCAACAATCTTTTTGGGACAAGCTGTTACACAAAGACCGCAACCTTTACATATGGTTTCGTTAAATGTTACTTTTGCCATTTATTTTTCCTCCGTTCTCAGCCACGATTGTCTTACATACAGTTTAAGTGGCATTAATTTTTTTATTTTTGGTAAAAGTTCATCATAAAGACTTTCTTTTATTGTTGTAAGTTTTATTTCGAGACCTGTAATTTCCGAAATTTTCTCAGCATAGGGGACAGAATTCAAAACAGTTTCTGCTGTTGTTTCTTCGCCTAAATTTGAATTATTAACAATTGCTGTGAATTCAAGACCTGCCGCCTGCTCAATTTCATGCATAATTTCAACTGTTTCTTCAGGGGTTGATGAAAGATAACGGTATTTATTAACCACAAAATACATTTCATAGTTGTTTTCATCAAGAAGCATTGGTACATATCTGCCAAGAGCAAGTGCACCTCTGTCATCACCGCCCACATCAATCACACCATAGCCTGATTTATCTTCAAAAACAGAGTAAATTTCCGAAGGAAGGGCAGGTGTATCAACATTGGTGTTGGCATATTCTGAAGAAATGAGCCTGATACCGTTTTTCTCAAGTACCTTAGCGGAATCCTTTGTTCGAAAATAAGGATTCACAATATCAAGGTCTGCAATGGAAACTTTTTCGCCTTTTTCTGCGATGGAAAGAGCGTGGTTTACAGCAATGTTTGTTTTGCCGCTGCCGTAATGACCTGCAAAAATACTGACTCTTTTTAAACCTCTAATGTCCATTTGTTTTCGTCCTCAATTTTACCCCACTGAATACCTGTGATGGTATCATAAAGCTTCTGGCTCAGTTCACCGATGGTGTTACCGTTAATCTCCATAACATCATCTTTGTAACGGAGCTTACCAACGGGGGATATAACAGCAGCTGTACCTGTACCCCAGCATTCTTCGAGCTTACCGGATTTCTGAGCATCAATAAGCTCTTCAACGCTGATTTTTCTTTCTTCAACCTCATAGCCCCAATTTTTACAAACCTGAATTACAGAGTCACGGGTGATGCCGGGAAGGATACTTCCGGAAAGCTCGGGAGTTACAACCTTGCCGTCAATTTTGAAGAAGATGTTCATTGCGCCAACTTCTTCAATGTATTTTCTTTCAACACCGTCAAGCCAAAGCACCTGAGAATAACCGTCATCATGTGCTTTTACCTGTGCTGCAAGAGATGCTGCATAGTTACCGCCGGTTTTTGCAAAGCCCATACCACCTTTAACAGCTCTTACATAATCATCCTCAATCCAGATACCAACAGGAGCAAGGCCGCTTTCGTAATAAGCACCGGAGGGTGAAAGAATAATTATGAAAAGATAAGTCTTTGAAGGTGCAACACCAAGAAATTCATCTGTTGCAATAATAAAGGGACGGATGTAAAGAGATGTACCGGGTTCTGTGGGAATCCAGTCTTCATCAACTTTAACAACAGCCTTCACAGCTTCAACAAAATCCTCCTCAGGAAGCTGAGGAATGCAAAGACGCTTGTTTGTAGCATTTGTTCTTTTTGCGTTCATGTCAGGACGGAAAAGTCTTGCTTTGCCGTCTGCACCCTTATAAGCCTTAAGACCTTCAAACATTTCCTGACCGTAATGGAAAACCATTGCGGAAGGGTCAAGAGAAATTTTTTCGTAGGGAACAATTCTTGCATCGTGCCAGCCCTGACCTTCTGTATAGTTCATAACGAACATATGGTCAGTAAACACTTTGCCAAAACCCAGCTTGCCTGTAGGTTTTGCTTTGGGAGATGTTGTTTTTGTAATTTTAATTTCCATTTCTGATACATCCTTTCTCATTCGGTAACAATACCGTCAACTTTTTTAATTTTTAATCTTTCCACAGCGTCTTCACGCATTTTATACTTTAAAATTTTTCCTGCAGCGTTCATTGGGAAGGCGGGAATGAAATCAATGTATTTAGGCACCTTATGTTTTGCCATATGGTCACGGACATATGTTTTCATTTCTTCTTCTGTCATTTCTTCGCCTTCTTTAAGAATGATACAAGCCATTATCTCTTCACCGTATTGTTCATCGGGAACACCGATAACCTGAACATCCTTAACTTTAGGATGAGTATATATAAATTCTTCGATTTCCTTAGGATAAATGTTTTCTCCGCCACGGATAATCATATCCTTAAGTCTGCCGGTAATTTTATAGTTGCCTTCGGGAGTGCGAAGCGCAATATCACCGGTATGAAGCCAGCCGTCCTTATCTATTGCCGCTGCTGTTGCTTCAGGCATTTTATAGTAGCCCTTCATTATGTTGTAGCCTCTTGCCACAAACTCACCGGGGACATTGTCAGGTAAATCTAATCCCGTTTCAGGGTCAACAATTTTACATTCAATTTCCGGAAGGGCGCGTCCTACTGTTGAAACACGAACCTCAACACTATCGTCAGTACTGCTCATTGTACATCCGGGAGAAGCTTCTGTCTGACCGTAAACAATAGTGATTTCCTTCATGTTCATTTTATCTACAACCATGTTCATTATAGGTTCGGGACAAGGTGAACCAGCCATAATTCCTGTTCGCATATATGAGAAATCGGTTTTTTCAAAATCCGGATGCTCAAGCATTGCAATAAACATTGTAGGCACACCGTGGAAAGCCGTGATTCTTTCTCTGTTTACGCAGGCAAGAGCAGGCTTTGGTGAAAAATAGGGAAGGGGAAGCAGGGTTCCACCGTGTGTCATTGTTGCAGTCATTGCAAGCACCATACCGAAGCAATGGAACATAGGTACCTGAATCATCATACGGTCGGCTGTGGAAAGATCCATTCTGTCACCTATACATTTGCCGTTGTTTACAATGTTGTAGTGAGTAAGCATAACACCCTTGGGGAACCCGGTTGTTCCTGAGGTGTACTGCATATTACATACATCGTTAATATTAACTGCCGCCGCACGCCTTAAAACCTCGTCCTGAGGAACCGAATCTGCTTTTGCAATTGCTTCCTCCCAGGTAAGACAACCCTTCTGTTTAAAGCCTACTGTGATTATATTGCGAAGGAAGGGTAATCTCTTTGCGTGAAGAGGACTGCCGGCAGGTGTGGTTTCAAGCTCAGGACAAAGCTCAGCCATAATTTCGCTGTAGTTTGAATCACGGTAGCTGTCAATCATAATAAGAGTGTGGGTATCCGACTGTTTAAGAAGATATTCAGCCTCGTGAATTTTATAAGCTGTGTTTACAGTTACAAGTACGGCGCCTATTTTGGTTGTTGCCCAGAAAGCTATGTACCATTGGGGTACATTGGTTGCCCAAAGTGCAACATGACTGCCCGGTTTTACACCAAGAGCAATAAGCGAACGGGCAAATTCATCAACATCGTCACGGAACTGGGAATATGTTCTTGTGTAATCAAGTGTTGTGTATTTGAATGCATACTGGTCAGGAAATTCCTCGCACATTTTATCAAGAACCTGAGAAAATGTTTTTTCAATAAGAGCATTCTTTTTCCAAACATATTTTCCGTTACCGCGGTTGTTGTCGTAAAGCTTTGATTTATGTCTGGATATGTTTTTGTACCTGGACATATAGCTTACAAAATGAGGAAGAATTACGCTTATATCATCAATTTCTTCTTCCCACATGGGGTTCCACTCAATTGACATAAAGCCTCTGAAATTTATTGTCTGAAGTGCATTTACAAACTCTTCAACAGGCAGTGTACCTTCACCAATAAGGCTGTGCTGATTTGCATTTTCGGAGTCCTTTATGTGAATATGCTTAATGTATGCGCCAAGGTTCGTAACAGATTTTTCTGCAGATTCTTCAGCAATTCTGTAGGTGTAATGTAAATCCCACAACGCTGCAACATAATCGTTTGCAAATTCAATGAGCAGCTGGCGAAGTTTTGTGGTATCTGCATAGGGACCCACGGTTTCAACAAGTAATGTAACCCTTGCTTTTTCAGCCTCAGGTAAAAGCTTTGAAATACATTCAAAAGCTGTTTCTTCGTTAAGAGCTTTAATTCTGATATATGGTACATTAAGTGAAACTGCCGCATCAAGACATTTTTTGAACTCTTCGTAAACAGATTCAAAATTATTGCTGTCTGAAACATCCGAAACCATATCAATACATGAAATTTTTACTTTATATTCCATGATTTTGTGATATGCATTTTTGATGTCAGACTCATTAAGCTGTGAAATGTCATGAATTTCAAAACCGGCAAATTTGTATTCTCTGGCAATGTCAAAAAACTCGTTTATATTAAAATCGTTCCAGTAATTTGTTGAAAATGATAAGTTCATATCTGTGCCTCCTCAAAACATATTTTGTTAAGAGCATTAATATAAGCGTTGATTCCGGCACCTATAATGTCTGTGGAAATACCCTTGCCTGAATAGGGCTTACCGTTATAACGAAGTTTTACAATGCTTGAACCAACGGCACCGCGTCCTTCTGTTACAGCTTGTATCTGGAAACTGTCAAGCTCAAAATGATGACCGGTTATCTGTTCAATTGCAAGGAATGCCGCATCAATAGGACCATCGCCAACACATACACCCTGGTAAACTGTACCGTTTTTTTCAAGCTGAACCTGTGCTGTAGGGGTTATTACATTACCGTTGTTTATCACATAGCTTACAAGCTTGTATGTGGGAGCAACCTGCATTGCAACACTGGCAATAATTGCTTCAAGCTCTTTTGAGCCAACAGGCTTTGTTGCAGAGATTTTTGAAAACTCTCCGTAAACCTTTGCCAAATCCTCCTCAGAAAGCTCATAACCCAGCTTCTCGGTGGCTGATTTAAGCGTTGAAACATCAGCATTAGAGGAAAGCTCGATATTTTCGGAAATGTTTGTTGCACCGTCAAAGGGTGTGGCAACAGAACCGCCTACCATATTTTTGATTTTATTAACGGAATTTTCAAGAATTGCAATGTTTACATTTGAATAAACACCAAGTGTATCAGCTTTTTCTCTGAAAATGCGAGCCACAGAAGGTAATGTGGGATAGCTTTCGTTAAGAAGAGAGGTTTTAAGCTGTGTAATGCCGTTCTTTATACATGAAACTGCACAAGCAGATGCCATATCAAGTGCGTCGGAGCACTCAACGGAAAGGCAGATGTCCTTTGCTTCGGGAACAGCTTCGTAAATATCATTTAAAAACTGTTCAAACTCATACGGGAGCATTTCGCCTGCTGAATCACAAAGTGTAACTGTTGCCGCACCTGCAGAAACAGCAGTTTTTATTGCCTCACACAAAAAGCTTTGCTCGGCACGGGTTGCGTCATTTAAGGAAACCTCAACATCCTGAACATATTCCTTAGCTTTGGAAACAAGCTTTGTTATAGCTTCAAGCATTGCGGCAGGCTTTTTATGTGACATATATTCCATCTGGACGGTGGAAACAGGAACAATTACATGAAGACGGGGCTTTTTTGCTTCCTTAATCACATCATAAGCTTCACTTACCGATTCTTCCGTCATGCCTACCGGGCAGGAAAGAATACTGTTTGTTACAAGAGGAGCAATTGTGTGAAGGAAAAGGATGTCGGTTTTTCCTTTTGTTATTGGAGCGGTTTCTATTACATTTACATTAAGCTTATTTAAAAGCTTTGCAATTTCAACCTTTTCCTTAAAGCTGAGTGTATAGCCTTTACCTTCTTCACGAAGTGTTATATCTGATATTATAATTTCTTTCATGATTTTATTTCCTTTCGGTTATATTTTCAAAAGCTTTTCTGCATTTTTATGCAGAATCAATTCGTTTTCCTCGTCTGTAAGCTTCAGCTCAAGAAACTGTCTTAGCTCATCTTCAGCGTGCCACATTGGAAAATCTGTTCCAAAGAGCATTCTTTCTGCTCCATATAGTCGTATCAGCTCACGGGCTCTTCTGAGTCCCAGCATCATAAATGAACTTGATGTGTCCATATAACATTTTTCGTTTTCTAAATATTCAAGAGCAAGGTCGTATACTGACCATCCTCCGAAATGAGCACCTACCGCAATAAGGTCAGGGAAAAGATGCAAAAGCTTTTTTAGTCTTGCGGGATGCGAATAAGTGTACCTGTAATCGCCTGTGTGAATCAGCAGGGGTAGCTTGTTTTGCTGAAGATAATCGTAAAGTTCATACATACGCTCATCATCAAGATTAAACATTTGTGTGTCCGGATGAATTTTAACGCCCTTCAAACCGGCAATTCTGCATCTTTCAATTTCAGCAGCTTTGTTTTCATATCCTGCGTGCATCGTAGCAAAACCATGAAACTCAGAATGTTGTTCACATTCTGAAAGAATAAAGTTGTTGATTGTTTCAACATGATGGGGAGTAACTGCAACGGAATGAACAACATATTCGCTTATTCCGGCTTTTGAGCCTTCTTCCTTGAGCCTTTCTGCTGTTCCGTTACAATCCATTTCTATATTGTAAAATTCTCCTATACTTTCAACAGCTTTTGCTGCGATTTTTTCGGGATATATATGTGCATGAAAATCAATAATCTTCATAAAAAAAACTCCTTTTAAAAACTCATTAAACCAAAAAAGCGACCTTGCAGGAAAAAGCAAAGTCGCAAAAATGTTCAAAATTTATGAACATAGCAAGCTTTTTGCACTTCCGGCATTTTTTAGAAAAACAACTAAAATAATTATAGGTAGTGTAATAATGCT
This sequence comes from Clostridia bacterium, assembly GCA_045546415.1. GTDB lineage: Bacteria > Bacillota > Clostridia > RUG12999 > RUG12999 > RUG12999. The sequence goes on from JAZQCS010000044.1 coordinate 30,010, forward strand.
TATAATGTTAATGAGGGAGAGGACATAAAAGCAAAATAAAATAGACATTGCCAGAGCAATGCCTAAAGAAATTATGCAATTTACAGAATTTGAGGCAGAACAAAAACAAGGTGCAAAACTCATTGCATCTTTTGAAGAAGATTTTACATTTGAAAATGAAAAGCTTCTCATTTTTGCTTCCTCCTTTAATATTCTATTATAATTTTACCACAAAAACCGTTTAAAGTCAAGAAAATACGCTCATTTTTTGGTTTTTTTATATTTTTAACAAAAGCACCCTGAAATGCAGGGTGCTTTTTGTTTAATATGTAAACCGACAAAGTTTTACACAAGGTCAATTTCAAAAAACGAGGCGGAAACTCCCTCAAAGAACTCAACAGTCAAGCAGTTTTCGTTAAATTTATAGCTGCTGTTTGCATTACAGGGATATACAATTTTTGCAGAAAAAATTTCACTTTCCAGTTTTATGTCATATTCTGCCGGCTGAGTATCCAGATTCCATACAGCAAGATATATTTTCTTTCCGTCTTTAAGTCCGGCACTTACAAGCTTTTCTCCAAATTTTGTAAACCCAAGAGGGAAGTAGGGAAGAGCCCGTTTTTTTACTTCAGTAAGTGTGTTGTAAAAATCAACACCCTCGGTAACAAGTGCAAGCTGATTTTCATTCATCCAGTCAAGATGACTTGCAAGATGCATTCTTCCAAGAAAACTGTTAATCATATTAACAATTATCTGGCGGTCTGTAATCTGTTCAGGAGTACACTGACCTACGGGATACGACCATACAGCCGCCTGTTCGGGAATTACTGCAGAAAGCACATTTCCTGCAATATAAGGATAGCTCATATACTGTATCTGGTCGGAAGTGGAAAGAAGAGAAAATGTTCTCAGAGATTTATAATCCATTCTCATTCCACCTGATGCACAGCCTTCAAAAACAACATGGGGAAAACGCTTTTTCATTTTTTCAATCCAGTCAAAGAAAGCCTTATTGCACTTTTCAAGACCATCACCGAAGGAATCTGCATTATAATCTGTGCCTGCACCGGGGTCCTGATTCCAGTCAAATTTAATGTATTCCGCACCATAATCTTCAACCATACGACGGATTGTTTCTGACATATAATCAATTACCTTTGGATGTCTGTAATCAAGAAACTGTCTGTTGAAAATGGTAAGCCTTTCTCCGTTTCTCTGCCAGAAGCAATCATCATCATAAAACTCCTGCATTTCTGCACATTTGTGACCGATAATTTCGGGCTCAATCCAAAGACCGGGTTTCATTCCGAGAGATTTTATGTAATCCATTGTTTTTTTAAGACCTGAGGGGAAACGGGTTTTACTTTCCTTCCATGCACCAAGATAATGATATATTATTGAAGGGTCAACCTCGTCAAACCATCCGCAGTCAATAACATAATATTCAACACCGGTTTTTGCAGCAATGGGTGCATATTTTTTTACATTTTCCTCCGATGGGGAATCCCAGGATAAATGCATATATTCATTAAAAATTGTAGGAAGATGCTTATCACAATCAGAAAGACCGCAAATATGCCGACGGTATTTTGTCATTTCTCCCACAACATCATTCAGGCTTTTTCCGGTTGATAAAGCCGTAGTAATTGTTGTATAGCTTTCACCGGGAGCAAGCTTTTTCCACCATGAGCCGCAGGTTGTATTTGCAAGTCCGGTGCAAAGATACATATCTTCACAGCCTGCTGCTACTCGTGATGAGATTTCAAAAAACCAGCTGTTACTGCTTTCTATCTGAAACATTAAAAAGTCATTGGTTTCCGCGTTTTCAATGATTGCCTGAGGGAGTCTTTCTTTAGTTGACCAACCGCCTACATTTGCAAAAGAGATTTTTTTCTGAAATCCACCCTGATGAGGATGAGTAAATAAGCCGCAATCCGCAAAAGAAAGACGGAGTGGCTGACATTCCCCGTGATGACTCTGCACAAAGGTGGTTAAAAACATATTATCCGTATTTTTATATCCGTAGGGAGTTATTCCGCCAATAACAACAGATGAAACCTCTTCCAGAGTTATGGTTTTTTCGGTAATATTTTGAACCTTAGTATATACACTTACTGCATCAGTATCGTTATAGCCTTCAAAAACAGTTTCGGAGCGTAAAACTTCGGTTTCCTGAATAATTATAAGCTTGTTTTCTTCCAAAGTATGAGAAACATATTTGAAATGATCGCCTTCCGATGATGTTACAATTCTTGTACCGCCGTGAGAGGCTTTGTTCCGGCCGGATACAGAAGCTTCAACAATTGATGAGTTTGTTTTTTGTTGAAAATTTCCGATATTTTTCAGATAAATTTTTTCATTTTCGATTTCGAAAGTAAGTTTTTTAAAGGTTATTTGCATTATTATCATCTCCTTTTTATACATTCTACACTAACTTTTAATAATTGTCAATATAAAATTAAATTATAATAAAAACCCCATCTGATTTCCGGATGGGGTGGAAGAGTCGAACGGTTTAGATGACATATAAAAATAAGCTTTGCATTAGCAAAGCAATATTGACTTCTTCCTTCTTCACTATTACGTATTACTTCCCAAAAATCGACAAGTCCTTTTAGGGAATAGGGAATAGTGAATAGGTAATAAGTAAAATCGACAAGATTCAAATTGAACCTTGTCGATTTTTGGAGCTTGTGATCCGGCTCGAACGGACGACCTGCGCATTACGAATGCGCTGCACTACCTACTGTGCTACACAAGCAATTTTTACAAAGAAGATTATAAC
>JAZQCS010000045.1:0-20145 GCA_045546415.1 Clostridia bacterium
TAGTGTCCCCATTCCTTCAGCAAGCTCACGGTATTTTCGTACTCCTCGTTGAAATAATAATAGAAGTTATAGGGCACATAGCCGTATGCCTTCCTTCCCTCCGAGGTAATGAGATTTTCAATAATCTCGTCCGATTCCTCATCACGGGTGCATATTTCTATATCAAAATAAATTCCGGCTTTATTCACAGCTTTTATTTCAGCATAGGAAAGTGCCTTAATATCCTTTTCATAAGCATCAATAAGCTGAATTGCCTGTTCTCTGTTGAAATAGAAGGTGTATATATGTCCTGCCCTTTGAAGACGCGCTCTGAATGAAACACCGTTTAGTGCATCCTTATTCAGGTAGTACACATTTTCCGCTTTAAGCTTATATGTTTCATTTTCGTACATTGATGTCATAATGGCGTTGTATTCATTTTCAGTTACATAGTATCTGCGTTCCAGTTCTTTGCCATTTTCAAGGATATACGAAACATTGATTGTGTGCCAGGGAGCAATACTGTAATGTGCAGGGTTAACCACAGGCACATTTTCCACAAGCTCCTTATGTATCTGATTGATATGGCGTATAAAATCTTCGTCCTCAACATAAGGAACAGCCTCGGTGTAGCCGTGCATGGATGCCGATTTTACCTTTTCCGCATCAGGCACTCTGGTTTCGTAACCAAATACACTTGTAAAAGCAAAGAAGCAGACAAAGGCGGTAACTGCAAGGCAGAATGCCACAAAGCCCTTGTATTTACCGAACACTTTAAAGCTTTTGCTCAGCACCATTTCGGTTGCAAAATAAGCAATTGCACCAAGTATAAGATTCAATATAATTATAGTAGCAAGGTTAAATTCCGCCTCATATCCAACGGCTGAAACAGCAAGCATAACAAGTGCCGTTATGCCGAATTTCAGAATGTGGCGTACAAGCCTGAATGCCGCTACATCACCGCAGCTTTCCACCTTGCGTATGTGATACACAATGTATGAAAGAACATACAGACATACTGCCATAATAAGATAGACAACCACATTTGATGTAGTAAAAAAGCTATTTTCAAGAGGCTGATTTACTCCGCTGCCGAATATCCATACAAAAGGCGTATTTTCCAGAAGAATTGTTGCTATGGACGATGATGAATCAACAAAACCGTAAAGGAATATATCGCTGAAAAATGCTATGCCAAGTGCAACGAAAATGGGCAGAAGGTGTAAAAGCACCGTTATTACAATATGTGCCGCCCACTGACCTGTCAGAAACGCTGCAAAGGTACTTACTGAAAACATAATAAACAGTATTGCTATGTTCAGTATCATCCAGTAAAGCACGGTCACCGGAGCAAAAAGGTCTCCGTATCCGGTAAAGCTCATAACAAGGAGTATGAGTCCGTTTGCAACAACCGGGGCAAACATAAGGGTGAACCCCGCAAACAAGTTGGATATGAAATTACTCCGCCTTGTTACCGGCATTGAATGTACTGCTATACTTTGTTTGTTCTCGTGCATATATCGGTGAAGAATTACTGCTACCACAACTGAAACCGTATACGCCATCAGCATAGGTACAACAAGGAAATCCTGTTCAACAACCATTTGCGGAAGCATATCTGTTTCATAATAGTTTCTGTAATATCCGTAGCTGTAATTTCCTACAAAAAACATAAAAGGAACCGCAAGGAAAAGCATTACAAAGTAAAGGAACGAGCCCCATTTAAAGCGTCTGATGGCATTTTTATAGATACCGGCATTAAACCATGATGTTTTCAAAGTCATAACCCAGACCTCCCAACTCATAAATGAATACTTCTTCAAGTGTAAGGCTTACCGTATCAAAAACTACAGGTGCATAAGCCTTTATTTTCTGTGAAATTTCCTCTTCCGAACCCTTTACAATAAGGGTATGCACAGAGCCGGTAACCGCAGAATGCATAATTTCAAGCCCGTTTTTGAGTTCTTCGGGGAAATCTCCCAAAAAGGCAAGCTGAATTTTAAGCACATTTCCCTTAATTTCATCAAGAGATTTTTCAATAACCATTTTTCCTTTATGAATGATTCCCACATGGTCGCATATATCCTCAAGCTCACGAAGGTTATGTGAGGAAACCACCACGGTCATATTCCGTTCTGCCACATCGGAAATTATAATGTTCATAATCTGTTTACGCATAACCGGGTCAAGACCATCAAGAGGCTCATCCAGAATGAGCACCTCCGGCATACATGAAAGCACTATGCGAAACGCCACCTGTTTTTTCATACCCTTTGAAAGACGGCGAATCTGCTTTTTTTCATCTATGCCAAACAGTTCACCAAGCTTTTCATACCTTTCCCGGTTGAAACCCTTGTACATATTACTGTAAAACCGCGCCATTTCCTTTACTGTATATGTACCGAAAAAGAACCATTCATCATTTATAACAAGAACCTTTTGCTTGAGTGCCTCATTTTCCCACACCGGCTCACCATTAATTTCTATAGTGCCGCCATTTGGCTTATATGCTCCCGTCAGGTGATTTATGAGCGTGGTTTTACCCGCACCGTTAGGTCCAACTAAGCCGTAAATGCTTCCTTTTTCAACATTCATATTCACACCGTCAAGTGCAAAAAAATTATCAAATGTTTTCACAAGGCTTTTAACCTTAATCACAACTATCCTCTCCTTTCAGGGCAGTTTCAACCGCTTTTAAAATGGTTTCCCTGTTTTCTCCCCAGAACTGCAGTTCAAGAGCTTTTTCCCTTAATGCACAGTAAAGGCTCTCTATCTGCTTAGGGTCAGCCTCAGGAAGCTTTGCAACAAAGTTGCCTTTGCCCCGTATGCTGTAAATTATTCCCTCAGCTTCAAGGTCACGATATGCCCTCTGCACCGTATTGGGGTTTACGGTAAGGCTAACGGATAGCTCTCTCACCGAGGGCAGCTGTTCGTCGGTTTTCAGCACACCGCTGATAACAAGGTCTTTTATGCCGCTTGTTATCTGCTCATGTATGCTCTGACTGCTTTTGTAATCAAGCTTTACCATAACTATACCTCCATTTCTAACTGTATTAATACACTTAATACAGTATTAATATATCACAGTTTCTGTATTTTGTCAATACCTTTTTTTTAAAAAAATAAAAGGCTTGTTTCATTTTGTATGAAACAAGCCCTCAGCTTAATATTCAATTATGTCGCCATCCCGTGCAATTCCAAGTTCAAAGGAGAATTCCGGCTTTGCCGCTTCTATCTCTTTTTCTTTTATTTCAGGAGGGAAAATGTGATTCACAAGCACCTTGTCACATTGCACGCCCACCAGCTTTTCTTTTAAAGCTTCAAAAGAAAAATGTGCGCACTCCGCAACAAAAAGGTCAAAATGCTCATTGTACAGCACTTTGGGGAAATCCTCAAGGTTCGCATTGAAATCACCGGAAAACATCAGCTTTCTCCCTTCTGCTTTCACAATAAAGCTATAAGAGCTACCCGGTATGTGGTTGGTGGGAATTGCAGTCACCTCAATGTTTTCGTCCTTATAACACAAGGTTTCATCATACTTTACAAGACGGATTCTGTCAGCAGGAAGCCCCTCACAATCTGCCGCAACAACCTGTTTTATAGCCTCGATTCCTCTCTCGGATGGTGTGAAAACATCAAATTTAGAATTCCGGTAGCACCAGGTTGCAAGGGCCAGAAAATGAATTACGCCAAAAATATGGTCACCATGAAAATGAGTGTTAAAAATGGCTTTTACCTTTTCGTAGGGTATTCCCATACGGACAACCAGGTCTGCCAGAGGTGCGCCTGCATCAATAAAATACACACTCTCCCCCATTTCAATCATTGTTGAAGAGCAGTATCTCTTTGCATCGGGCTTTCCGTCACTTGTACCTAAAAATGTTATTTTCATAAAATCACCTTCCAATCAAATAATTATTTCTGCTATGTGAGGTCTGTGGTCAGAGGCGACAATTCCGGGAATATCCGCAGAAACCACCTCAACATCCGGACTTACAAATATATAGTCAATTTTCACTTCCGGCTTATTGGAGGGGAAACTGAGAAGAGGCTGATTAAAGTAATCGGCAGTATCCTTCATCCGTTCTCTTATTGGTTTTAAAACCTCGTTCTCCGGTGTTACATTAAAATCTCCCATAAGGATGCATTTTTCCTTTTCAAGATGCTGTAAAACGGTATCAACTGCATTTTGCTGTTCATCTCTATTCAAGCCGAAATGTATTACAAGAACAGTTAATCCGCCCTCTAATTTTGCCTTGAGAAGACAACGGCTTTCGTAATACCCATCTCCGGTCTTTGGGTCAGGGTCAGGAACCGGAACGGTTTCTGCACTTATTATTGGGTATTTTGAAAGAATTGCGTTTCCATAAGGATTTTCACCCAGAACCTCTATTGCTTTTGCAAAGTAATAATGGGAAATTCCCGTAAGCTCGGACAAAATGCCCGGTTGCCTGTCAAATTCTTCAATATACGGTCCTTTGTCCCTTATCTCATTAAGACCCACAATATCGGGATTGTATTTCTTTATAGCATCGGCTGTAACCTGAAAATCAATTTTATGCTCTCCGGAAGATAACATCTTATTGTAATCAAGACAATGCAAGGTGTTAAACGACATAAGCTTTATTTTTTTCTTTTCCATGTTTATTCTTCCAATTATCCAATAGAATGCTCGCAGGGCATATCCACGCCTGCCCACAGCTTTTGCGCTGTCCAGGGAGCATCAGGGTCACTCCAGAAGGGGTCGGAGGGTGCAAGTCCAAGAGGCAGGAACACAGCGGAGCAAAGGTAAACACTTCCGGTTGTAATATAAATTTCCGCCATTGATGGCTGATATCCGCAAACGCCTCTGCTGAGCCATCCGCCCTCAGTAAACATTGAATCATAACTGCAGATTTTTTTAATTACGGCAGTAAGTCCGCAACGCACCTGAGCAGGAGAAATGCTTTCTTCAAGGTTGTGCAGAAGTGCCGCCTGGGAAAGTGCATGAAAGGCACCGAAACGGTAGGTCAGCGACCTTCCCACAAGAGGAAATGTGCCATCAAGGTTTATCATATGCTCAAGATGTGTGGCATAGTGAGCCGCACGAACCATAACAACCTCTCTTATTTTCTGCCAGTCCTCATACTCGCTTCCAACCTCGGCAAGAACATCCACAAGCATGGGATGAATTACAAAGCTGTTATAATAATCCAGATGAAACCTTGGACCGTCACCATAACGGGCATCACCGAAATAATAGTTCATGTGCTTTTCAATGGCGTAATCTATGCGCATATTCTGCCAGTCCTCTTCCCCTGCCATATGAAGAAAAGCTTCAACTGTTGCGGCAAAAAGAAGCCAGTTGTTTTTGGGAGACTTTTTCTGCCTTATTTTTTTCATTTCCAAAACAAGGCGTTTTTTTGTCACCTCATCAAGAGCCTCGTAAAGTGCAGGTGCACGAAGGAGACCCTGAGCAAGGAAAGCCGCATCAACAATGGTCTGCTGATTGGGAAACGGGGCAAAATCAATATAATCGGGAGAATCGGGGTTTACCGCATTGGTAAGTGCCTTACACATAAGGTCAAAGTATTTCTTTCTGAGGCTTTCTTCTTCCCCTTCAAGCCCGGTGCAGGCAAGCCAGGGGGCAATGCCCGTAGCAACTCTGCCAAGTGCCTCAAGGTACACCCACTGAGTGTACTGCTCCCTCGGAAAATGAGATTCCACAATCATATCCTTTTTAAGGCGTTCCTCGCTAAGTGCTTCTATAACAGGGGCTGTAATTTTCAGCATTACCTCTACCCAGTATTTTCTTATATTTTCCACAAAACCACCTCATTTTTCTTTTTATTATATATCAACTACCGGGAGTTGTCAATATGAAAAATGTGCTTTTTTCAGTATCAAAAAAAGCACATTTTACTCTATATATTGCATTTAAAATCCGGAGTAAATTTGCTGTCGGCAGAGGTCAACTCCTGAGTATAGCCATACTTTATTCCGCTGAGCTCTAAATATTCACAGAGCTTTTTATACATTACCCCCGGAACCTTTCGGTCAATTTCGGCAAAATCCGGATTCCCCGGCACAATACCGGCAGGCACATACTGTCCCATAAGGCTGAGCATTACCTTTTTATCACCGAATTCCCGTTTGAAAATGTCAATAACACCCTTGGAGTTATCCATACCTCCGGGCAGAATAAGGTGACGGATAATGAGCCCTTTTTTCATAATTCCATGCTCATCAAGTTCAAAATCTCCCACCTGGCGGTACATTTCCCGTACCGCATTCAGGGCAATTTCCGGATAATCCTCTGCACCTGAATACTTTTCAGCAAGATTTCTGTCGGAATATTTAAAATCCGCAAGATATATCTGCACCTTGCCCTCCATTGCTTTAAGTGCAGGTATTCCTTCATATCCGCCGCAGTTATAAACCACGGGTACACCGGGCTTTTTTTCAAGAGCCTTTACTATGGCGTGGACATGGTGCGTAGGATTCACCAGATTAATGTTATGGGCGCCTGATTCTTCAAGACGCCCAAAAAGTTCGGAAAGATATTCTGTTGTTATATATTTCCCCTGTCCCTCTGCGGAAATCACATAGTTCTGACAAAAAACACATTTAAGTGAGCATCCGCTGAAAAACACGGTTCCGGAGCCGTTTGTGCCGCTTATACAGGGTTCCTCCCAATGGTGGAGCATTATTTTTGCCACCTTAGGGTTTTCACCTGTACGGCACAAGCCTTCGCCCCTTTCCCCTTCCCGTAATGCGTTGCATCTTCGGGGACATAAATTACATTTCATTATGCTTCAACGCCTTCTGCATTCATATCGCTGAGGTTTTTAAGCTTGAAGAATTCACCCTTTTTCTCCATAAGCTCATCATATGTGCCCATTTCTACAATTTTACCCGTATCCATAACAACAATTCGGTCAGCATCCCGGATGGTAGAAAGACGGTGAGCAACAATAAAGGTTGTTCGGTCCTTTATAAGTGAGCCCATAGCCTGCTGCACCTGATATTCTGAAATGTTATCAAGAGCCGAGGTTGCTTCATCAAGAATAATAATTTTAGGGTCACGGATAAGTGCGCGGGCAATTGAAATACGCTGTTTCTGACCGCCTGAAAGCTTGCCGCCGTGCTCACCGATAAAGGTATCAAGTCCGTTAGGCATTTTTTCAATGAATTCGCGGATGTTTGCTTTATCCATAATATCCTGAAGCTTTTCCTCACTTACATTTTTCATACCGTAAAGGATGTTTTCGCGGATTGTACCTGTAAACAGAATGCTGTTCTGAGGCACAACCGCAATGAATTTGCGGTAATCCTCAAGATTAAGTAAATTGATGTCCTTACCGTCAATTTTCATAACACCGCTTACGGGCTTAAGGAAACCGATAATCATATTCATAATGGTGGATTTTCCGCAGCCTGAAGCACCTACAAAGGCAATACACTCACCCGGTTCAACATTCAAATTAAAGTTGTCAATAACCTTTTTACCGGGTTCATCGGGATAGCTGTAATTAACATCTTCGAACTGTACAGTTCCGTGAACAAAGCGAAGCTTGATTTTATCGCGGTTATCTTCAATATCATCCGACACCATAATTTCGGTTACGGATTTCATACTTTCAAAGCCCTTGGTAATTTCCTGAACAAGGTTTATAATGCCACTGACATTCTGAATTACTATGTTAAAGAAAGTCTGATACATTACTATGTCGCCTATCTGAATTCTACCGTAAAAAGCCATTACCGATGCAAAAATAACAAACATGTTGGTAATGATGTTATATGTAACCCAGTTTACCGAGCTGAAATATCCGCCTGTTTTATCAAGCTTAAGTCCACTGTTTTTAAGTCGGTTAATGCTTTCGTTAAGTTTATTGATTTCCTCTTCTTCAAGGCCGTGAGCTTTAGTTACGGGTATCATTTCAATCATATCCGAAACCTTCGATGCAACATTTTCAACCTCGTGACGGAAGTTTCTGTGCTGCTCTACAATTTTTCCGCGGAAAACACGAAGAATGAGAAGCATGACAGGAATTATAACAACAAAAGCCAATGCCATAACCCAGTTTTTGTAAATAACAATAGCCATTGTTACAGCGGTAATTATAACACAGGGTATAAGGCTCATTATAATCTGGTTATTTAAAAACTCAATTGCTTCCATATCACGAAGAAACTTTGACTGAAGGCGACCGCTTTCAATTTCCTTGTGGTATGTAAGAGAAAGATGCTGAAGCTTTTTTACAAGGGAGTTTCGCATACCGGCTCCGATATTTCGAAGGGCACGGCTGGAAAAATGTACATATAAGGCATTAAACGGAATATTAATAACCAGCACAAACACACCAAGTGCCGCCCACATCCAAATTCGTTCAACACTGCCACCTTGTCCCGAAACCTCTGCAGTTGCCTCGTTTATGGCACCTGCGAGCACAATGGGAATAACCCATACGGCAATCATTTTCACAAAGTACAGCAGAATAGAACTAACAAAATCAAGCTTGTTCTGCATAAACAGCTTCCATATTACACGGAAACCTATGTTCTTTTTGTTTTTGACTTCCTCAAAAAGTTCTTCGTAATCAGGTAAAGTGTTGTTATCTTTACGCATACACAATCGCCTCCATCCAAACAAGCGACAGCTTCGGGAAACTCCTTTTAAAAACGCTTTTTCCGTTTTTCAGGCGAGGCTTCTTCCCTAAAAACCTCACTTCGGGGTCATTATATCACTAACAATGCACAAAGTCAACCCATTTTTAAAATTTTCCGGTTACATTTTTATTACAACAGCTTCATATAAATTATATCGTAAAATTTTTCTGTTTTTCCGGAGGTATTCGTGTGAAAAAAATTGTTATTCCTATGCTTGTTTCCCTTTTTGTATTACTTTTGTCAAGGCTGTTCATCCCTTCTCCCGCCCATACTGTACGGGCTTTCTTCGAGTGCTACGGTTTTACCCTTTCAGAAAATTTACTTGAAAAAGAGGAGCTTACTTTACCGGGTACATTTACTCCCGTGTATGAAAATTATAATAAGCTGCAAAAACGCGCAGGGCTTGACCTCACGCCCTACCTTGGCAAAAAGGTCACGCGCTACACCTATGAAATAGTGAACTTTCCCTTTGAAACCAATTCCTCTGTCCGGGCTAACGCCCTTGTTTACCGTGGAAAGGTCATTGCAGCCGATGTTATGACAGTAAGCTCTGACGGTTTTATGCTTTCTCCTGCTGACCCAATTTTTTCTCTTGACAAATAACGTCGGATGTGGTAGAATATTTTCATATTTGTAAAGAATTCATACTTGTAGGAAATTCCTACTAAAAAGGAGGGGTTTTATGGCATCCGGAAAACACGTACTTGCCATTCCAAAAGGTAAGCATCTTTTCGGAACCGCAAAAATAGGCGAAAAAGGACAGATTGTAATCCCAAAAGAGGCAAGAAAGCTTTTTAACATCAACCCCGGCGACACTCTACTCATTTTAGGGGATGAGAAAACCGGAATTTTTATTTCCAAGCCCGATGTTATGAACGAAGTTGCTTTAAAGATACTCAGTAAAATTGATGAGGAATAACCCGAAAGGAACAAATGATTATGGATATGAAAAATTTATACAAGGGTCTGGGAATAAGCCCTGAGGTGTACAGCTTTGGGAAAAAAATTCTGGATTCCCTGAAAGAACGGTTTGCTGAAATTGACAATGTTGCCGAGGCAAACCAGGGCAAAGTAATTCTTGCCATGCAGAACAACCGCGTAAATGCCTCCCATTTCAACACAAGCTCAGGCTATGGCTACAACGACATAGGCAGGGATACATTGGAGAAGGTTTACGCTGACTGCTTCCACACCGAGGCAGCTCTTGTTCGTCCCCAGATAACCTGCGGTACCCATGCTTTAGCTCTTGCACTTTCTGCCAATCTTCTTCCCGGGGACGAGCTTCTCTCCCCTGTTGGTGGTCCTTACGATACCCTGGAGGAGGTTATAGGCATACGCCCCTCTGTAGGCTCACTTAAGGAATACGGTGTTTCCTATCGTCAGGTAGATTTACTTGCCGACGGCACTTTTGACTATGATGGCATTGCAAAAGCAATTAACGAAAAAACCAAGCTCGTTACCATTCAGCGTTCCAAAGGCTATCAGACCCGTCCCACCTTCTCGGTTAAGCAGATTGGTGAACTGATTGCCTTTGTTAAAAACATTAAACCCGATGTTATCTGTATGGTAGATAACTGTTACGGTGAATTTGTAGAGCTTACAGAGCCCTCGGATGTAGGTGCAGATATGACAGTAGGCTCACTAATTAAAAACCCCGGAGGCGGTCTTGCTCCCATAGGTGGTTATATATGCGGCAGACAGGACCTCATCGACCGTTGTGCTTACCGGTTAACAGCACCCGGTCTCGGTGCAGAGGTTGGTGCAAATCTCGGCATTTTAACAAGCCTTTATCAGGGCTTTTTTATGGCGCCCACAGTTGTGGCAGGTGCACTTAAGGGTGCAATTTTTGCCGCTAACATCTATGAAAAATTAGGCTTCCGTGTTGTTCCCAACAGTACAGAAAGCCGACACGATATTATTCAGGCGGTTGAGCTTAAAAGCCCTGAACGGATGATAGCCTTCTGTCGGGGAATTCAGGCGGCGGCTCCCGTTGATAGCTATGTAACCCCCGAGCCCTGGCCAATGCCCGGTTACGACAGCGATGTAATTATGGCAGCAGGAGCTTTTGTGCAGGGTTCATCCATTGAGCTCAGCGCTGACGGTCCCATCCGTGAGCCTTACGCTGTATATTTCCAGGGCGGTCTTACCTGGTACCACGCAAAGCTTGGCATTCTCATGTCCCTTCAGAAGCTTTACGAAGAAAAACTTGTGGAATTACCCCACGATGAAATTTAAGGAGGATTTTTTATGAACTTTTTGTGGATTTTCGCAATCATTGCCATGTTTTGTTGGAGTGGCTCAGACATCTTCAGCAAAATAGGTTCCCCCCAGGAGGACAAGCTCAGCCATTACAAGGTTGGTATTGCGGTAGGTCTGGTTATGGGTATTCACGCTATATATATGGTAACCCTCGGTGGTGTTCACCTGACAATTCAGGACATTATAAACTATCTGCCTGCCTCCTTCTTCTACATTCTTTCAATGGTTATAGGCTACATAGGTCTCCGTTACATTGAGCTTTCCATTTCTTCCCCCATCTGTAATGGTTCGGGCGCTGTTTCCGCCATACTTTGTATGATATTCTTTGGCGTAACCTTTAACCCCGACAACGAAGGAAACGAGGTTTTCCTGAACACACCCATCATCATTGGTATTATTCTTATTGTTGCAGGTATAATCGCACTTGGTGTTATTGATAACACCGAAGACCCTGAGCTTCGCTTAAAACGTCAACAGACAGCCAACAGAAAATATGCAAAAAGCTGGCTTGCAATTCTTCTTCCTGTGCTTTACTGTATAATCGACTCCCTCGGCACCTTTGTTGACACTCTTATTGCAGAAGACTACCCTGCAAAATACGAAGGACTTGTTGAGGATGCGGAAAACTACGCAGGAGATGTGCTTAACACAGCTTATGAGTTCACCTGGTTTGCAATTGCAATTGTTTTTGCAATTTATGTTTTTGTTATTAAAAAAGAGAAAATCTCCCCCAAAGCAGACGGAACAAAGCTCCTTGGAGGTATCTGTGAAACAATCGGTCAGGTTTTCTACATGATGGTTATTGTTGCAGGCTATGTTCCCGGTTATGTTATCATTTCCGCTTACTGTGCGGTTTCCAGCATCTGGGGAAGCATCTTCCTTAAGGAAAAGCTTTCTGCAAAGCATTACATAGCACTTGTGGCAGCATTTGCAGGTATTCTGATTCTTGGTTTTTACGATGTATAAAAACAAAAATGGTGTGTCAATTTATTGACACACCGTTTTTTATTACTTTTTAAAATAGCTGAATCCAACCATGCAGGTTACAATAAGAGTTACACCGATTATATGGAACATATAAAGCTGTTCTCCCCCTATAAGTGTACCAAGAATAATCGTGGTTATTGTAGAAACACCGCCGAAAGCACTCATAACAGAAGGCTTTACCTTTGAAAGTGCATAGTTGTTTGCGAGGGTTGCCACTATTGTAGAAACAATGGCAAGGAAGATGAATCCTACGATATTTCCCCAATCTGCAAGAGGGGTAAAATAGGTTTCTATGTTACCCACATACAAATGACGAACAATATTTGCCGAGTTAAATGCCACAGCACCCATAAATGCCGTAAAGCAGGTTATCTCAATGGGAGTAAACTCCTTTGTGCCTGATGTTTTCCTTGAAAACGAGGTATACAGAGAGCCCACAACAACAGCAAGAAAAACAAAAATTATACCAAAAACAGTATTGTTGCCATCCCCTGTGTTGGTATTTATAATTATATAAGTTCCGCCTACAATACCAATCCCCAAAAACACATTTTGCATAAGCGAGTTTTTTTCACCCAGCACCAAAAACTGTGTTATGCAGGTAACTACTGGACCCATTGCCATAATAATTGCACCGAGTATTGCCGTGGTATTATCCAGACCTATTGTTTCAAACAAAAAATACAGCACCGGTTCAAACAGACCTGTAAGAAAAATGTACTTAAGATTTTTACCTTTAAAATTTACCTTTATTACCCTGCAGGCTATGAGCAAACCGAAAAACAGACTGCTTATTAAAAACCTGATTGCAAGTACATCAAGCACATCTGTTGTGCTGAGCAAATCCTTAGTGAAATATACCGAGCTGCCGTAAATTATATTTTTAAAAATCACACACAAATAAGTAAGCATTTACCTTCCCCCTTTTAAAACATCCGGCAAAGATTATAACATAAAGAAAGGGCTTTTTCAAGCCCTTTTTTTGCTTTTTTATACTATTCTTTTTCCTTCTGAAAAAACAGCTTTTATATCAAGATTTCTGTCAACAACAAGGATATCCGCAAGTTTTCCTTCTTCAAGGCTGCCCACAAGGTGGTCAATTTTTGCTGTTTTTGCCGGGTTGATTGTGGCGGTTTTAACAGCCTGCTCAAGAGGAACTCCGAGAGATACCACATTTTTTACTCCGTCAAGAAGCACAGAGGTTCCGCCCGCTATTGTGCCGTCCTCTGTAAAGGTCTTTTTATCCTTTACCGTAAGAATTCTGCCGTTTACCTCAAACTCTCCGTCAGGCATACCCGTACCCACCTCGGAATCGGTTATCATATTGATTCTGTCCGCCCCTTTAAGGTTAAACATAAGCCTTACAACATCCTTATGTAAATGGAAAAAATCGCATATAAGCTCACAGGTCACATTTTCCGCCATTGCAGCACCTGCAAGACCCGGTGCGCGGTGGTTAAAGGGTGACATGGCGTTGAAGGTGTGGGTTGTCTGGGTTGCACCGCAGGAAAAAGCATCCTTAGCCTGTTCAAAGGTAGCATCGGAATGACCTACCGAAACTGTCACTCCCCTGCTGGCTATGTAACGAACGGTTTCAAAGCCTCCGGGAAGCTCCGGTGCCATTGTAATTATTTTCACCTGACCTTTTCCGGCATCTATAAGCCTTCCTGCTTCTTCAGGAGAAGGTTCCCTTATATTTTCCGGCAAATGAGCCCCCTTGAACTTTGGTGCAAAAAAGGGTCCCTCAAGGTGAATTCCGCGGATAGCCGGAAACTGTTTCTGTTTAGAGAGAATATACTCCACCGCTTTAATCATCTTTTTTTCCGGAGCTGCGGAAATTGCCGGCACAAGTGAGGTTGTACCGTTTTTCACTTCAAACTCCGATATGATTTTTGCTGTATCTTCATTAAAATCAATAAAGGTTTCACCCATAGCCGCGTGAAAATGGGTATCTACAAGACCCGGAACAACAAAGCAGCCATCCGCATCTAAAACCTCTCCGCTACATCCTTCTTTTTTTATTACTCTGTCAAAAGCAAGGTCTTTTTTTTCAAAAACAAAGCTTCCGTTAAGCACAAGACCGTTCTTTATAATCATAGTCAGTCTCCTTTTATTTTCTTATGGCTTTAGGTGTCAACAGCACCAGCATGGGGAAAATTTCAAGTCTGCCAATCAGCATGTTAATGCTGAAAACCAGTTTTGACAGGGCAGAAAATTCGCTGAAATTTCTTGTAGGTCCTACTCCTGCAAGGCCGGGACCCATATTGTTGATTGTTGTTGTTACTGCCGTGAAATTAGTTGTGAAATCGAAGCCATCAAGGCTTATAACAAGCAAAACAAATGCGAATATCACAATATAAGCCAGCACAAACACACTTACCGAGCGTACCGTTTCGTGTTCGATGGTTTTTCCGTTCATGGATATTCTGTGCATAAGTCTGGGATGTGTTGCAATTTTTATTTCTTTGCCTATGCTTTTTATAAGAATTATAACCCTTGAAACCTTAATACCGCCACCGGTACTTCCGGCACAGGCGCCAATGAACATAAGCAGCACAAGGATTGTTTTGGAAAAGGAGGGCCACAAATCGAAATCCATGGTAACATAACCAGTAGAGGATATCAGCGATGCTACCTGAAAAGCGCTGTAACGGAAGGTTTCCTCCACAGTTCCGTACAGATGTCTGCAGTTTATTCCTATAAGAAGAATCGCGGAAGCTATAATTGCAATATAGGTTCTGAATTCAAGTGATAACAAAGCTTTACCCATACGCTTTATAATCAGCAAATAGTATACGGAAAAATCCACACCGAAAATTATCATAAAAACTGCAACAACATATTGAATATACGGAGAAAAACCTGCTATACTTGAATTGTATATGCCGAAACCGCCCGTGCCTGCTGTGGCAAAGGAAGTGTTCAGCGCCTCAAAAAAGGTCATTCCGCCAAAAAGCAACAGTATCAGCTCAAGCAATGTGAAACCAATGTACAACAAATATAAAATCTTTGCGGTAGATTTAACCTTCGGTACAAGCTTACTCACGGAAGGACCTGTGCTTTCCGCACGGATAAGATGCACATTGCCTCCTCCCGATAAAGGCACAATGGCAACAAGAAAAACAAGTACACCCATACCACCCATCCAATGGGTAACGGAGCGCCACATCAGAAGTGATTCCGGCAAAGCCTCCACATCATTCAGTATGGAGGCTCCCGTTGTAGTAAAGCCCGATACCGTTTCAAAGAACGCATCCGCAAAATTCGGTATGTAGCCCGAAACCAGGAACGGAACACAGCCAAACAAACTTAGTGCAATCCAGCTGAGTGCTACGGTTATGAACCCTTCTTCGGAATACATAGCCTTGTTTACAGGTTTTTTTACAGTAAGCAGAATGCCTGCCGCAAGGCACAGCACAATGCCTATAATATACGCCGGAGCGCATCCGTCATTGTATATAAAAGAACACAAAAGCGGTAAAAGCAGAAACGCACTTTCAATATTCAGCACCCATCCAAGGGTATAGGCAATAATTTTGTAATTCATTTTTATTTACTCCAAAATATCGGTAATATCAGTAAAGCCTTTTCGGGCGGTTACCACCACCACGGAATCTCCCGGTAAGATTTCGTCTTTACCTCCCGGAATTATAACCTGTCCGTGACGGTGTATACAAGCCACAATAAGGTTGTTTTTAAGGTTGAGCTTTTCAAGTGGAATTCCTGAAACCGGTGAATCCGGCTTTATTCCGAACTCAAGAGCTTCGGCTTTATCATCAAGAATCAGATGCATGGTTTCAATATTGCTTCCGATTGAGTTGTTTTTTGCTCTCATAAATCTTATAATATATTCCGCTGTAATTTCCTTTGGATATATGGTTGTGTCAAGGTCAAGGTTGTTAATGACTTCATCGTAAGCAATTCTGTTTATTTTTGTTACCAGCTTTGCAGGGCTTTTGCTTTTTGCAAACAGAGAAAGCAAAATGTTTTCTTCGTCAATATTTGTAAGAGATACAAAGGATTCAGCACTTTCTATTCCTTCTTCCATAAGAAGGTTACGGTCGGTACCGTCACCGTTTATTATGGTGGCTTTGGGAAGAAGTCTGCAAAGCTCTTCGCACCGCTCTGTTTTTTTCTCAATTATTTTAACATCAATACCTGTCTGTAAAAGCTGATTTGCAAGGTAATAGGTTGTTTCTCCGCCGCCAACAATTATTGTATTTTTTACCTTGTTGGTTTTTATGCCAATTTTACGAAAAAACTCTGCACCGTCAGCCGGAGATGCCACAATGCTCACAAAATCCCCTGCTTCAAGCACAAAATTACCACCGGGAATAAAGGCTTCTTCGCCTCTTTCAACTCCGCACACAAGCACATTGCATTTGACCTTTTGCTTCATATCGGCAAGGCGTACTCCGTCAATTGGTGCCCCCTCAGGAAGCTTGAATTTAAGAATTTCCACCCTTCCTTTTGCAAAGGTATCAATCTGTATTGCAGAAGGAAATCTCAACGACCTTGCAATTTCACGGGCTGCGGTCTGTTCGGGATTTATAATCATAGTAAGACCCAGGTCCTCTTTAAGAAGCCCCACAGATTTTATATATTCCGGCTTGCGGACTCTGGCGATGGTCTGGCAGTCTCCCGATTTTTTAGCCACAAGACAGGTAAGGAGATTCAGCTCGTCCGAGCCTGTAACTGCAATTAAAACATCGGCATTTTCCACACCTGCCTCCCTGAGAATATCAACACTTGCACCGTTACCCACAACCCCCATAACATCCAGGGAGTTCGCAACCTCCTGTACCCTTTTGGAATTTATATCAACAACAGTTAAATTATTTTCCATTTCTGCGCTGAGTCTTTCGGCAAGCTTTTCGCCAACCTTACCACAGCCTACAATAATAATATTCATATGCATTTCCTTTCGGATTTATTTTTTCCTTATATGCCAATTATAGCAAAATTTAACGCCATTGTCAAGGTGATATTATATTCCTCGCTTTTTATTTTTTTATAAATAAAGCGGATGCCGAAGCATCCGCCTTGTGTTTTCTTATTCCACCGGAACAAAATCCAAAAGTTTTTCGTTCCAGACTAAATTTTGTGGTATCGAAAGGTGAAAAAATGTTTTCTATCTTTCCGGCTTACAATACACAGAACCGTCCCAGTGTCACCGCCCAGTGTCACCTCAAAATCCATACCTCTTTGGTTTCACCATTTTCGTCAACTGTACAATGTTGTAAAGCACATATTCCATTTATATCTTCTTTTATTACAATCGCAGAATTATCACTCAAATGATAATACTTCGACATTACTCCAAACCCTGTGGTCCCGTTTGCTTTCCCAAGTCTCGTTTCTACTTCACTAATACTTGTTCCAATTTTAATAAAATCAAAGTCTTCAAGGTATAGTTCTCTTTCAATGTATTTATACGAGTTAATAAAAATAGGAATATTAATTCCATTTCCCGGGTAATGTTCTTCCTCTTCATAGGTATCTGAATTAAACAAAACCAGTTCTGTATACTCCCTTTCTTTTTTTTCGCATACGCCAGAAAACACTATACAGATTAAAATACAAACAAAAAAACAAATTGCTGATAAAAAGAGTATTTTTTTTAACATTTACTTGCTCTCCTTGTATGAAATAGTATAATATCCAACAAAAGATGTATATCCAGCCTAGGTGACAGTGGGCACGTCCCCAGTGTCACCAGACACAGAACCGTCCCCTGTCTTTCCTGTCTTTCCCGGGATATTCTGTTTCACCTCGACATCCTCCAGAACCCAATTATTATAAATATCGAAATCAAGTTTTGCACCTATCTCTGCAATGAATGAGATTTGTTCTTCGCTTAGTGATATGGCAGGCAACTCACTTTGGTGATTACTTAACACAATGCAGATTACAAATTCACAATCATCATATATTTTTTTAATCTTTTTCAGTCCGCATATTCTTTCGCTGAAAACGGCAATAATATCATCTAATTGTGCAGATAAATTTAATGTTTTGTTTTCTTGTGCTTTATATGTCCAGCAAATAATTTCGCCATCACTATATGCCGGCGACACATATACGGTATTATCTTTTTGAGAGCTATAATCCCCTTTCTTTCGTATATAATCTACTTTCATCTTTAATATTTCAGATACTGTTTCAATGTCCATTTTCCTACTAAAAATATTTAATTCTGCAAACGCTTTTGAATAATTAATATCAAACATATTATCCCCCCTTTATTTGAAAGGTAAAAAAATGTCCTCTATCTTTCTGGCTTACAATACACAGAACCGTTTCCAGTGTCACCCCCGTCTTTATGCAAATAAATACATACATAAATACAAACTAGGTGCACAAAATGTTAATGGTAATAGTAATATTTTTTCACATAGTGTAAATTTTTTTATAAAAAGACAAAATAGTGAAATTAAAGTTTCAGCAATAGCAACAATCAAAAATAAAATTTGAATAATATTAGTCAAATAAAAAATAATACTTTCACTATAAATTACATTTAACCCAGTAATGCTCATGGCAAGCAATGTAATAATGTGCCAGCTAAAATATAAAAAAATTATATATTTTGATACCCTCATTCTAACCCTCCTTTAAAATTTATGGTACTGTTCCCCAGTCGTTCCATGGGTCAACATCATATTTTTTATGTTCATCATAAAATTTATAACTATAATAGTTATATGTTCCCAGGTGACAGTGGGGACGGGTGACAGTGTCACCCTCAACGGCTTTCCAAATCAAAATAGATTATTCCATTTATTTCATCGAAGTAAACTTCGCCAATAAACTTTGCCTCTTTAAAATCATTTGACATATCCTTTGAATAGCACCAGTTAAAATTACTAAATCCTGTAATGAATGGGTCTAATTCTTCAGTATTGAAAAGTATTTCTGTTTTAGTAAACGTATATTTCGAGGTAAGTCTCTCGACAGATTTTTTTTCGAGTACGATAAACCCTTTCATCCAATAAGAAGATGGCCCAATTTTTGTTTTTCCTATGACATCGGCTTTCCAATAGCATTTTTCAATATTTAAATCGTGCCCAAACCTTTCTACTAACGGTTGTATATCTACTCTGTAATTTGTACTGTTTTCGTTTTTTTGCTGCGTACTTTCTATACATCCAACCAACAAAAGAGTTGAAATCACACTTGTCAAAATACATATTAAAATTTTATTATGGTGACAGTGGGGACGTGCCAAAATTGTCACCTTTTTTACTTTATTTTGCATATTCTCACCCACCTTGTTTCTATATCTTTATTATACTACCAAAATATTCCCGTGTCAACAAGAAAACACGGCAGCTTTGCATCTGCCGTGTCATTCTTTTCATTAAATTCATTGGTTCCATTTCTGTGTCACCATTAATCCGTACATAGTGAGATTCTTCAACCTTCGGTTTCAGAATGACAAAACAGAATAATGTCATCCTTGAGGGAAAAGTAAAACCCAGAGGGTTTAACTTTGACCGAAGGATCTCAAAAAGATGACAAAAATGGCACGTCCCCAGTGTCACCCGTCCCCAGTGTCACCCTGTCTTTCTTTAAGTTATTTCTACACCTCTTTTTTGACAAAAAATCCCTATAAAAATCATACAAATTTTCTTAAATTATTGACAAACGCTATAACATTTGATATAATAATAAATGTAAACAATGTTATATTGAGGTGAGGTTGTGGAAATCATAATAAAACAAATAAGAAATCATTTGAATATGAGCCAGACCGAGTTTGCTGATTGGCTTGGTGTATCCTTTGCAACGGTTAATCGTTGGGAGAACGGTCATGCTGTTCCGAATAAGCTTGCGCAAACAAAGCTTTATGAAGTTTGCAGCGAAAAGAAGATTCCGGTTTATGAAATGATTTTAGATAAGATAATGCAGGCTAGGGATAATATCATTCTGGAGAAAAACAGAATTTTACTTTATCATGGTTCAAAGTCAGGTATTGTTGGAGGCATTGCACCGAAAAGCCGTAAGCAATGTGATTTTGGCAAGGGCTTTTATATGGGAACAGATCCAAATCAGCCTCTTACCCTTATTTGTGATTATGAAGAATCAAAATTTTATATTGTTTCCATTTGTGCAGAGACACTTAAAAGCCTTGAGGTTAATACCGATATTGAATGGGCAATGCTTGTAGCATATAACCGAGGCAAGATGGAAAAAATAAAGGATACCGATTTATATAATAAATATCGTGATATGATGACAGACAAGGATTTAATCATCGGCAGTATT
>JAZQCS010000046.1:0-10615 GCA_045546415.1 Clostridia bacterium
GTGGCATCGGCACTTATGAAATTTGAAAGCATTGATGAAAGCAATGGGGAGGAATTCAAAAAGGTGCTTGTAGAGGAAATGCACAAAATAGGCAAAAAATATCCCGATTGTGGTTAGGGTGACAGAAGTTATCTGAACCACGTTTTTTACTTTCTCTTTTTCATCGCTACTTTGTTAAAAGCCTCGCAAATGCGTCAGCATTTGCTCCGTTTTTGCCTTGTACCGATAAAAAATAGCTTGTAAAAAATTCTGCGAACCTGAAACAGATGGAATTTTGAGGGGATTTTGGTGCGGAAGATGCAGCAAGGCTGACGCCTTGCAAAGATGACAAGCCGAAATACACCGAAATTCCGCTGTTTAAGGCGCGGTTCGGATATCTGCTGTCACCCTATGGTGGCAGATTTTTCAGGTGGATGATGTGTGACCACACTCTGCCCTACAACAGCTTTGGCAACGGGTCTGCTATGAGGGTTTCTGCTGTGGGATGGTACGGAAAAACCCTTGAAGAAACTGAGTTTATTGCAAAAGCTACCGCTGAGGTGAGCCATAATCATCCTGAGGGAATAAAGGGGGCGGTTGTTACTGCAGGCACGGTTTTTCTGGCAAGGCAGGGGTCAACAAA
Organism: Clostridia bacterium; assembly: GCA_045546415.1. Lineage (GTDB taxonomy): Bacteria > Bacillota > Clostridia > RUG12999 > RUG12999 > RUG12999. The sequence goes on from JAZQCS010000046.1 coordinate 623, forward strand.
GGAGCAGATAAGAGCCTACATTGAAGGATTTTACAAACTGGATTTCACACTCGACGAAATACGCCCGGCTTATGGTTATGACATAACCTGTCAGGGTACTGTGCCTCAGGCGATGGAGGCTTTTCTTGAAGCGGAAGATTTTGAGGATGCCATAAGAAACGCTGTTTCGGTTGGCGGAGATACCGACACTCTTGCGGCAATTACCGGAGCTGTGGCGGAGGCGTATTTCGGCATACCTGAAGAAATAAGGGAAACAGCCCTTTCTTTCCTTGATGAGCTTCTGCTGGGAATAACAGAAGAGTTTTGCAAAAGCTATACATAAAAAATGCCCCTCGGCTGAGGGGCATTTTTTGTATGCATTTTAAAGCTCAAGCATCATTTCACCGAAAAATTCGGGGCGGTGAAAATCGGGGTTGGGACATCCTACATTAAAGTGAGCCCTAAGGTGAGGGTGAGCGGTTTCGTCACCGCACTTATAGAGATTTGTTTTTATAACATCTCCGTTTTTGGGTTCATAGCCGGGGATGTATTTTTTTATGAAGGTGAAGGGGATTTCATAGGAAACCTCCCAGAAATTTTCGTGAATTGCCGGGGTAATATTAAAGGAATTCACCTCGTCTGCGGTTAAATCGTCAAAATCGTAACGGTCACGGCGGAAGGATACATTCATGGCTCCTGCAGCGTTAACCTCGAAGTTGAAATAGCTGTTACAGGTTTCCGGAGAAAAATTCACAAACCATTCTGCACAGCTATCCAGATGAACTGAGGAAAAATGCTCAGTATTGACTCTTTTTGGGTCGGATTCAATTATCCTGAAGGTGGCACGGAAGCCGGTTTCGGTAAGGCTGAGAAATGCAGTGGTTTCGGGTCCGCCGGCAAAACTGTCCCAGGGACAAATATCAATTGCAATGGGCTTTGGAGTGGAAGTTTTTTTGATTATATACATAAAAAGCACCTCAGTTCATTTTTCTTAAAAGCATTAACGCATTTTTTTCAATAAGACATTTTCCGTGTTCGGGCAGAAGATAGGGGATAACCGTACCTCCTGTGGAAGTGGAAAACTCGGAAAGATTCCCTCTCAGGGCTTCGGTATAGCCTGAGAAATTTGTGGGAAGGGTAATATCCAGATAGTACAAGCCGTTGTAGGCATAGAGAGTGTTTGCTCCTTTAAGCATAGGCGCATAGAAGGGGAAATGGCGATCGAACATAAGGATGGATTCGATATCCTCAAACTCTGCTACAATGCGGCTCTTAAGAACCTCCTTCGGACGGAAGGCTTTGTTTTTTATAAGCCGGGGTGCAGGCTGTTTACCTTCACGGCTTACAAAGACAACATATTTTCCACCCGGCTCGCGGGTGGCTTCCACCACAACGCGGGAACCACGGAAGGAAACCCCTGTTTCCTTTTCTGCAGCAGAGATAAGGTCTACCATCATATCGTTGTAATTCGGAATGCGTGTGTTTGCCACTGTGCTCCAGCTTGTTATTTCGTTTTCGCTAAGTTCTATTTTGATTTTTGTGTCGGAAATTTTTTCTATTTTCATTAAGACCTCCGGGGGATTTTTTTACCATATATTACATTATATAAAAAAACGGTGAAAAATGCAAGGGGAAAATGAAAAAAGTAATAAAATTGTGGGAAACTGCAGGTGAGATTCTTCAGGCTGCCCGGGATGACAAGAGTGGCAGAGGGACGGATAGAACAGGGAAGAGGTCAGGTTTAAAAAAATTTAAAGAAATTAGTAAAATATACTTGTAAATTGATAATAGTTGCGGTATAATAGATAGTGGAATGGTATATCCAAAAGCGGAAAATGTTAAAAAATTGGCAATATCCATTAAAATTAAACATTTTTTGCATATTTAAAAATACATAAATTGTACGGAGGTGCAGATGTGGCTATAAAAACATTTAAAGGCGGTATACATCCGTCTTATATGAAAAAGCTTACAAAGAAAAAGCCTATTATGGAGCTTGAGGCAGGGGCTGAGGTTGTAATACCTCTTCAGCAGCATATCGGAAAAATATGCGACCCTCTTGTGAAAAAGGGCGACTATGTTAAAATAGGACAGAAAATCGGTGATGTGGATGCTTTTGTTTCCGCACCGGTACATTCTTCTGTTTCCGGTACGGTAAAGGCTATTGAACCCCGTCTTTCAAGCGGCGGTGTTAAGGTTATGTCGGTGGTGATTGAAAACGATTTCCAAAACATACCTGATGAAACTGTGGACCTTGCCGGCGATTGGGAGCAGATGACCCACGATGAAATTGTAGAGGTTGTTCACAAGGCAGGTATTGTTGGTATGGGTGGCGCAGGATTCCCTATGCATATAAAGATAAATCCGGCACCGGACAAGACCATAAAATACATAATTCTGAACGGTGCAGAGTGTGAGCCTTACCTTTCATCCGACCACCGTACAATGATTGAACACACCGACGAAATGATTGAGGGTGTAAAAATTCTTATGAAGCTGTCCAACGCCCGCAGAGCCTTTATTGCGGTTGAGGACAACAAGCCGGATGTGATTGCAAAGCTGCTTAAGAAAAATCTTCCGGGTGTAATTGAGGTTGTGCCTCTTGAAACAAAATATCCCCAGGGCTCGGAAAAGCATCTTATAAAAGCTGTTACCGGCCTGGAGGTTCCGGCCGGCAAGCTCCCGGCAGATGTGGGAGTTATTGTGAACAACATTGACACCTGCATTTCTCTTTACAATGCACTTATTAACAACAGACCTCTTGTACGAAGAAGAGTTACGGTTTCAGGTAAAGCTGTGGCTCATCCGGGGGTTTTTGATGTGCCTATTGGTATGAGCTTCCGTGAGCTTTTTGAGGCGGCAGGCGGTTTTAAAACCGAACCGGAAAAAATAATTATGGGCGGACCTATGATGGGCGCGGCACAGGTTTCTCTGGATGTTCCGGTAATTAAAACAACATCGGGCATACTTGCTCTTACAAAAAAAGAATGCGGATATGCTCCTGAAAGTCCTTGCCTGAGATGTGGAAAGTGTGTGGATGCGTGTCCCATGCATCTTATGCCGGGGGCGATTGCCACCGCGGCGGACAATGATGATATTGACAAAGCGGAAAAGCTGTGTGCGGATTCCTGCGTTGAATGCGGAAGCTGTTCTTACACCTGTCCGGCTCACAGATTACTTGTTGAACGCATACGGATGGCAAAGACAAAGGTTATTACAAAACAGAGAAGCAGAAAGGACTAAGAAAATGTCAGAAAAATTTTTGGTGACCTCGTCACCCCATGTACATAGTGATTTTAAAACGAGCAGTATTATGCTTGATGTAATAATTGCTCTTATTCCGGCAGGGCTTGCCGGGATATTCTATTTCGGTCTTCGCAGCTTATGGGTAACTCTTGTGAGTGTGGCGGCTTGTGTGGGTTTTGAGTTTTTGTGGAACAAATTCATGAAAAAGCCGGACTCTGTGGGAGACCTCAGTGCAGTTGTTACTGGTCTTTTACTGGCTTACAACATGCCTCCTACAATTCCGTTGTGGATGGTAGTGGTTGGTGCACTTTTTGCCATTATAATTGTAAAACAGCTGTTTGGCGGCATAGGAAACAACTTTATGAACCCTGCACTTGCGGCAAGAGCATTTATGCTTGCTTCGTGGGCGGGTGCGATGACAAAATGGGTGTCTCCTTCGCTTTTTGGTACAGATGCGGCATTAACCGCGGACGCAGTTGCTTCGGCAACACCCCTTACCATACTTAAAGCAGGCGGTGAAGCACTTAATCAGATGCCTGCTGTACAGAAGCTGTTTTTTGGTGATGTAGGGGGATGTATAGGCGAAACCTCGGCGTGTCTTCTCCTCATAGGAGGGTTATATCTCTGGATGCGCGGGGTAATTAAATTGCGTATTCCCGTGAGCTTTATACTGACCGTTGCGGTCTGCACATTCCTGTTTGCCGGAGGAACCGGTTTTGCAGGAAGAGTTCAGATGATGGTGTGGCATGTTTTCTCGGGAGGCCTTTTCCTGGGAGCTATATTTATGGCAACCGATTACACAACATCACCCATGACACCAAAGGGTCAGATTATTATGGGTATAGGCTGCGGTCTTATTACATCGCTTATCAGACTTAAAGGCGGATATCCTGAGGGAGTCACCTACTCAATACTTATCATGAATGTTCTCACTCCTCTTATTGACCGTTACACAGCTCCGAGAGTGTTTGGTACCAAAACCGACCGCAAGGAAAAAATGGAAAATAAGATAATGGATGCTATGAAAAACAGAAAGGCAAAAAAGGAGGTGCAGTCAGGTGGAGAAAATTAAAGAACCTTTGAAGCTTGGCGGCATTCTTGGCGCAATTGCTCTGATAGTAGCTGTTTTGCTTTCGCTTATAAACGGAATTACCGCTGACCGCATTGCTGAGGTTAATGCAAAAATAGTTCAGGAGGGTCTTAAAGAGGTAATGCCTTCGGAAAGAGAAATTGAATTTATTCCTATGGAGGGCGGCGTTGACCTTACCAACACAAAGAATGTTGAGGTAAGCAATCTGTACATTGCAATGGATGAAGACGGTAACACCGTGGGGTATTGTGCAACTGTGCTTCCGGAAGGCTACGGCGGACCTGTGGAAACCATTGTCGGTATGGACCTTACGGGAACAATAACAGGTGTTAAGGTTACCTCCAATATGTCAGAAACACCGGGGCTGGGTGCAAAAGTGACAGTAAAGGAAAACTTTACATATCAATTTGAAAAAAGAACTCCTTATTTTATGGTGAAGCGCGACGGTGGGGATATTGATGCCATTACAAGTGCAACAATAACCTCAAGAGCCGTTACCGAGGGCGTTAATGCGGCAGCAGAGGTAATAGAGAAGAACAGCGCCTTTGATAACAACCGGGCGGAGATTATTGACGGTAAATACATTGTAAAAGCCGAAGAACCGGAACCTGAAGAAGGGGAAGAGACTGAAGGAGAGGAGGATGGTGCAGATGAGTAAGCTTAAAGTATTTTTAAACGGACTTTTTAAAGAGAATCCATCCTTTGTTCAGCTGCTTGGTATGTGTCCTCTTATGGCAGTAAGTACCTCAATGTCCAATGCAATTGGTATGGGTCTTACGGCAACAGTTGTGCTTATATGCTCAAATGCGGTTATTTCTCTTTTAAGAAAGGTAATACCGGGGAAAATAAGAATTGCTTCCTATATAGTAATTATTGCAGGCTTTGTGACAATGATGGAAATGCTTCTTGAAGCGTTTCTGCCTGAACTTAACAGCTCGCTGGGTGTGTTTATTCCTCTTATTGTGGTTAACTGTATTATTCTTGCAAGAGCAGAGGCTTCTGCTTCTAAAAACGGCATTGTAGCATCTATGCTTGACGGTGCCGGTATGGGTCTCGGTTTTACAATCGGGCTTTCCACACTTGCATTCATAAGGGAAATTCTTGGTGCAGGTCAGCTTTTCGGATTTGATATTTTCGGCAAGAACTTTCAGAGTATGAACATAATGATAATGGCACCCGGTGGTTTTCTTACACTTGGTATTGTTATCGGAGTTATTCAGTACATAAGAATTAAAAAGAATGAAGGAGGTAAGGACTGATGGGAAACTTAATGATTATTGCAATTACGGCAATCCTTGTTGAAAACTTTGTGCTTTCAAAGTTTCTGGGCATTTGTCCTTTCCTCGGAGTTTCAAAAAAGCTTAACACAGCTGTTGGTATGGGGGCGGCAGTAACCTTTGTTATTGTGCTTTCTGCCATTGTTACCTGGTGTGTGCAGAGGTTTTTGCTTGACCCTCTGGGACTTGGATATCTGCAGACCATTGCTTTCATTCTTATTATTGCATCTCTTGTTCAGTTTGTTGAAATGGCTCTGATGAAGCTTATGCCTCCTCTGTATGAGTCTCTTGGTATATATCTTCCTCTTATTACAACAAACTGTGCTGTGCTTGGCTCGGCAATTCTTATTCAGACTCAGGAATACAGCCTTATTGAAGCAATTGTGTATGCGTTGGCATCATCACTTGGTTTCATGCTTGCAATGGTACTATTTGCAGGTGTACGCGAAAGGCTTGAAGAAGCGGAAATCCCCGAATTTATGAAGGGATTCCCCATAACACTTGTTGCAGCGGCGCTTCTTTCTCTTTCGTTTTTTGGTTTTCAGGGACTTAAATTTTAAGGAGGGCAGTTATAATGGAAATGTTTATTGCTATAGTTAAGGCTGCCCTTGCCATGGGCGGAATTGGTCTTTTGTTTGGTGTTGTGCTTGGTATTGCCTCAAAGGTTTTCCATGTTGACAAGGATGAACGCGTGGGAATGATTCTTCAGGTGCTTCCTTGTGCAAACTGTGGCGGATGCGGTTTTGCCGGCTGCAGTGCTTATGCGGAAGCTGTTGTTAAAGGTGATGCTCCTGCAAACGGATGCAGTGTAGGCGGTGAAGAATGTAGTAAAAAAGTTGCAGATATTATGGGTGTGGAAACCGGCAGCTATGTAAAAAAGGTTGCCCGTGTGCGTTGTGCAGGAAACTGCGAGCAGGCACCTGTAAAATATGAATATAAGGGTCTTAAAAACTGTTATGCGGCTATGCGAGTGGCAGGGGGACCTAAAAACTGCGAATATGGCTGTCTGGGCATAGGCTCCTGTGCACAGGTATGTCCGGTGGAGGCAATATCGGTTAAAAACGGTGTTGCATTTGTGGATGAAACAAAATGTATTGCCTGCGGACTTTGTGTAAACACCTGTCCCAAGCATATTATCGAGCTTGTTCCTGCAACAAGTGAGTATTATGTTGCTTGCCGAAACAAATCCAAGGGAGCAGCGGTGACAAAGGTTTGCAGCATAGGTTGTATCGGATGTGGAATGTGCGTCAAAGCTTGCGAAAATGATGCAATTACAATCGAAGACAATCTGGCAAAAATTGATCCTGCAAAATGTGTGAATTGCGGACTTTGCAGTGACAAGTGTCCGAGAAAAGTTATTGTTAAATATTAAAGGAGATTTCTATGCCTGATATAATTGTTATCGGCGGCGGTGCCGCCGGAATGATGGCAGGCATTGCCGCTGCCGAAGAAGGCAGAGACGTGCTTATAATTGAGAAAAACAAAATGATGGGCAGAAAGGTGCTCATCACGGGAAAAGGCAGATGTAATGTTACTAACATTGCATCTGCTGATGAAATGATGCATTATGTACCAAAAAACAGCCGTTTTCTGTTTAGTGCTTTCAAAAGGTTTGACAACAAAAGCCTTATGGAAATGATTGAGCAAGAGGGAATACCTCTTAAAGTGGAACGGGGAGGCAGAGTATTTCCGGAGTCTGACAAGGCTTCGGATATTGTTCTTGCCCTTAAAAAGCGTCTGGCTAAAAACCGTGCAAGGGTGCTTATTTGCGACGGAGTTAAAGAGCTGATTATTGAAAACGGTGCAGTAACGGGTATTAAAACTGAAAAAGGAAGAACGGTTTTAGCGGACAAGGTGATTCTTTGTACCGGAGGCAAAAGCTACCCCGGAACAGGGTCGGATGGTTTTGGATATGAGCTTGCAAAATCGGCAGGGCATACGGTTACCGAAATAAAGCCTGCACTTATTCCTCTTGAAACCCATGAAGAATGGGTGAAAGAGCTTCAGGGACTGAGCCTTAAAAACATAGGGCTGACCTTGCGGGAAAATGGGAAAAAGGCTTACGATGATTTTGGTGAAATGCTGTTTACTCATTTTGGAGTATCGGGTCCTGTGGTGCTTAGCAGCAGCTGTCATATTGCAGATATAAAAAACAGAGAATACAAGCTTGAAATTGACCTGAAGCCGGCGTTGGATGAAGCTCAGCTTGACAGCAGAATTATTCGTGATTTTTCTGAAAATGCCAACAAAAATTTTGAAAATGCTCTTGGAGGATTGTATCCGCAGAAGCTTATTCCGGTAATTGTAAAGCTTTCGGAAATTGACCCCTTCAAAAAGGTGAATTCCATAACACGCGAAGAACGGAAACGCCTGGTTCAGCTTACAAAAAGGCTGACAGTTACGGTTAAGGAGTTCAGACCAATTGCAGAAGCTATTGTTACAGACGGTGGTATAAACGTGAAGGAAATTAATCCTTCAACAATGGAATCCAGAATTGTAAACGGCTTGTATTTTGCAGGTGAGGTTATTGATGTTGCCGCATATACCGGAGGATTTAATTTACAGATTGCATTTTCAACGGGATATCTGGCAGGAAAAAGTGCGGCGAAAGGAAAAGAAAAATGATTAAAGCGTGTATTTTTGATATGGACGGAACCACCGTAAACACAATTAATTCCATAAAGTTTTTTGCAAACAATGCGTTAAGCAGATATGGTCTTGATGGTTACGGTGCTGATGATTATAAAATAATGGTGGGTAACGGAGCAAGAACTCTGGTTACAAGAATGGTAGAAGGAAGAGGGGGAGACCCCGAAACCCTTGAAAAGGTGCTTGTTGAGTACAACACAACATACGACAATGATTTTATGTATCTTACAGAGGCGTATCCGGGCATTGTGGATTTGCTGAAAAACCTGAAGGCAGAGGGAATTAAAACTGCAATAGTTTCTAACAAGCCGCACTCTACAGCTAAAAAGGTTTCAGATACGCTTTTCGGAAACGGACTGATTGATATCTGCCGTGGCGGAATGGACGGAGTGCCTCTCAAACCTGACCCTGAGGCGGTTTTTCAGGTTATGGAGGAGTTGGGTGTAAAGCCTGAAGAGTGCTTGTACATTGGAGATACAGCGGTTGATATGAAAACCGGGAAAAGTGCCGGAATATACACTATCGGTGTGCTGTGGGGGTTCAGAAGCTACGAGGAAATGGACAATGCCGGAGCCGATGAGATAACCGACAAACCGGAAAGAATTCTGGAACTTGCAAAAGAAAAGTAGGAGGATGAATATGGTACATTACAATGTTTTTCCCGGCGGAAAAAATGCGGCAGTTACTTTCAGCTATGACGATGGGGTTTTACAGGACAAAAAACTTATTGAAATTTTTAATAAATATGGAATAAAAGCCACATTTCACCTGAATTCCGGTTTAATGAATAATCCTGGAAGAATAACCGCTGACGAAATAAATGATACCTATAACGGATACGAAATTGCCTGTCATACGGCACATCACCCTTCAATTGCACATATGCCTGCTCCGTCGGCAGTAAAAGAGGTTATTGATGACAGAGCTGCCCTGGAAAGCCTTTGTGGGTATCCTGTGCGCGGAATGAGCTATCCTAACGGCTCGGTAAGTGACGAGGTCGTTTCTCTTATGAAATCCTGCGGAATAGTTTATTCAAGAACTACAATTGACGGAGATTTTAAGATACCTGAGGATTTTATGAGATGGAACCCCACCTGCCATCACAGAAATGCAAAGGAAAAGGCAGAAGAGTTTGTGAATTTGTTTATAAAACCAGGATGGCGATTCGGTCTCCTTTACATATGGGGACACAGCTACGAGTTTGACCAGAATCTGCCAAACAACAGCTTTGAACACATTGAAGAGGTTTGCAAAATGCTTGCCGGGTATGAAAATGTATGGTATGCAACAAACATTGAAATTTACAATTATGTTATGGCACAGCGCAGTCTTTATATGACTGTAGATGAAAAAATAATCACAAACCCTTCAAATATTGATGTGTGGATTGTGAAGAACGGTGTAAAGATGGAAATTCCTGCGGGACAAACGGTGGTGTTTGAATGAACGCCTATGAGTTTTATAGTGAAATAAACAGGGTTTTTGGTGATGCAACACCCATTGGCGTTGACTGCGGAAAGCTTTGCGGCGGTGCCTGCTGTGAGGGCGACGACGAAACAGGAATGTATCTTTTTCCCGGAGAAGAGCAGATGTATGAGGGAGACAGCGGTTGGTTTGACATAATTGAAAGTGAATTTGTAAGTGCAGGAAAAAATGTTAAGCTTTTTGTGTGCAAAGAGCCTTGCAACAGAGAAAAAAGACCTCTTGGGTGCAGAATTTTTCCGTTGCTTCCTTATATAAACACGCAGGGGG
>JAZQCS010000047.1:0-9963 GCA_045546415.1 Clostridia bacterium
GATTCTGACTTAATGTAACCTTTTTTATTGATGAAGCATACTGGAATGCACCTTTTCCGAGTTTTGTTACTGTATCCGGAAGCTTTACCGAAGCAAGCTGTAAATTGAAATAAAAAGCATAATCCCCTATCTCGGTTACTCCCTCCGGTACGCTGTAGGATGTGTTTGACTTCATAGCGGGATACGCAATAAGTGCAGTTTTGTTTTTATTGTACAAAACATTATAGTATGAACAGTAATCAGTACTTTCTGCATCAACTGTTATGCCTGAAAGATAGCTGCAGCCTTTAAATGGTGCAACTCCTATGTTTTTTATACCGGAATGAATTTTAACGGTTGTTATCCCTGTTTCTTCAAACGCCAGATCACCTATTCCCGTAACCGGATACCCACCAAGTTCGTACGGAATAGTTATTTTACCGGAAAGGGTTTCCTCAACATCTGTAATTGTTGCTTCACCGTTTGAAACCGTGTAACTGTAGCCATCTTCAATGTATACAGTTTCTGCCGCCTCTGCAAAGCATATCGGAAATATAATTGCAGATAAAAAAACACAAAGAAATTTTTTCATTCTCCACCTCTTGAATTTCTCTATTTTACCTTCTGTCCTATTTTAGATTCTTTTCCTTTTATAAGTCTTTTAATGTTTTTACGGTGCATAAAAATGCCCAGACCGCCCACAAGCACAGCAAAGGCTATGTATGTAGCATAATCAAACGCCTGCATATTGCGGAAAAACACGCTTACCAGCACAGGGTAAAGTGCAAAAACAATCACCGAGCCCAGGGAAACATAACGCGTAATAATTACTACAACAAGCCATATTCCAAAAAGTGCAAGGGGTATCCATACCTTATTTGTAAGCACGCTCATTGCAATTACCGCGCCAAAGGAGGTTGCGACACCTTTGCCTCCTTTAAAGCTGAAATACGCAGGGAAAATATGCCCTATAACTGCCATAAAGGCAGAAATCAGCACAAACTGAAAATTGTATTCCGGACATATGTAATGAGCCGCAATTACGGGGATTACACCTTTAAGAAAATCACAGATAAAGGTTATTGCTGCTGCTTTTTTACCGGCAACTCTCAGCACATTGGTTGAACCGGCATTACCGCTTCCGTGTTTACGGATATCACTTACTCCGAACATTTTTGCAACAAGAATCGAAAAGCTTATACTCCCCAGAAAATAAGAAAAAGCCGCCACAGTAATTCCTATAAGCATTTTTATACCCCCTGATTTTTAATATATTGATCAATAGCTTTTGCGGCATCCTTACCTGCACCCATTGCAAGGATTACAGTTGCCGCACCAGTTACCGCATCACCACCTGCAAACACACCTTTTCTTGAGGTTTGTCCGTTTTCTCCTTCTGTAACTATACAGCCACGGCTATTGGTTGAAAGACCTTCTGTGGTGTTTCGTATAAGAGGATTAGGCGATGTGCCTATAGACATTATAACCGCATCGGTTTCAAGAACATATTCGGAATTTTCCCTGACAACCGGACGGCGTCTGCCGGATTCATCAGGTTCACCAAGTTCCATCTCAACACATTTTATACCACAAACGCTGCCTTTTTCGTTACCGATAATTTCAACAGGGTTGTTAAGGGTTTTGAAAATTATGCCCTCCTCCATAGCATGTTCAACCTCTTCACGGCGGGCAGGCATTTCCTCCATCGAACGACGGTAAACTATGTAAACATTTTCAGCTCCCATTCTTTTTGCACATCGTGCTGCATCCATTGCAACATTTCCACCGCCGACAACCACAACGCTTTTTGAACGCTTAATTGGAGTCAGGCTTCCATCTTTGTATGCCTTCATCAGGTTTGTACGGGTGAGGTATTCATTTGCAGAATAAACACAGTTAAGGTTTTCACCGGGTATTCCCATAAACCTGGGAAGTCCGGCACCGGTTCCGATAAACACAGCTTCAAAACCTTCATCCGCTAAAAGCTCATCAATAGAAATTACCTTTCCTACAACCATATTTGTCATTATTTTAACGCCAAGCTCTTTAAGACCCTCAATTTCCCGGCGGACAATTTCCTTAGGCAAACGGAATTCCGGAATTCCGTAAACAAGCACACCGCCGGCAATATGCAAAGCCTCAAAAACAGTCACCTCGTAACCTTTTTTTGCAAGCTCTCCTGCACAGGTAAGTCCTGAAGGGCCGGACCCTATAACTGCAACTTTATGACCGTTGTTTTCAGGTTTCTGAGCTTTGCAATTGCTGTGTGCCATATGATAATCTGCAACAAAGCGTTCAAGCCTGCCTATAGCAACCGGCTCGCCCTTTATACCTCTTACACATCTGGATTCGCATTGTGTTTCCTGAGGACATACTCTTCCGCACACAGCAGGAAGAGAGCTTGATTTCGCAATTATTTCGTATGCCCCCTCAAAATCTCTCTCTTTTATTTTAGCAATGAAAGAAGGGATATCAATTGCAACAGGACACCCTCCTACGCAGGGCTTATTTTTACAGCCAAGGCATCTTTCAGCCTCGTTTACAGCCTGTTCCTCGGAATATCCAAGAGCCACCTCCCGGAAATTTTTATTTCTTACATCCGGTGCCTGGGAGGGCATAGCATTTTTTTTAAGGTCCATATTAGCCATTATGCATCCTCCTTTTTAAGTAAATTACAGGTTTTTTCATAAGCATGCTTCTGCTCGTCACCATAAAGCCCCGAACGGGCAATAGCTTCATCAAAATCCACCAGGTGTCCGTCAAAATCAGGACCGTCAACACAAGCAAATTTTGTTTCTCCCCCTACGGTAAGACGGCAACCGCCACACATACCTGTACCGTCAATCATAATAGGATTCATACTGACTACGGTTTTTATGCCATATTCCTTTGTCAGTCTGCACACAAATTTCATCATAACAAGAGGCCCTATTGCAATAACCTCATCATACTCTTCGCCGCCTTCAATAAGCTTTTTAAGAGCATCGGTCACGAGACCCTTTTCACCGTAAGAGCCATCATCCGTCATTATAACAAATTTATCGCTGCAGCTTTTAAACTCATCCTCAAGTATAACAAGGTCACGGTTACGGAAGCCCACAATTGAATGAACCTCGGCACCGTCCTCTTTAAGCTGTTTTGCAGTAGGAAGTGCAATGGCACAACCCACTCCGCCGCCAATAACTGCAACCTTTTTAAATCCCCCGGTTTCGGAAGCTTTACCCAGGGGTCCTGCAAAATCCTGAATATATTCCCCTTCATTTTTACTGTTAAGCAATGCAGTTGTGGCTCCGACGACCTGAAAAATAACTGTAACTGTCCCTTTTTCACGGTTATAATCTGCAACTGTCAGCGGTATTCTCTCCCCTTCCTCATCAACACGAAGGATAATGAATTGTCCTGCCATTGCTTTCCTTGCAACATACGGGGCTTCAATTTCCATAAGTGTTACTGTAGGGTTAAGCACCTCTTTTTTAATAATTTTATACATAACCAATCCCTCATTTAGAAAAAACAATAATCAATATATTACTACTTGTTTGTCCTGTGTTCAATACTATAATTTAAGGCAATTTCTATAAAAACCTATCATTCAAGAAAATATGTAGCTTCCATATCAGCAGTACAAAGAGCAAAAGCAAGAGGAAACTGTTCCATAACTCTGCCCACAATGTTTTTATCCTCTGTGCCTGAAAAACCCATATGATAACGGATTGCAAACGCCTCTTCGCGGCTCAGACGCATATATCCGTTAATAATATAAACTGATTTTTCACCGTGGCCATAAGGCATACGGTCGTCAAACTCATAGGTTGGAACCTTCTGCCATACACCGTTATCATCTTTAACATTTCTGAAGCCCTCTTTGTATACATTAACCTTGCAAAGGTCATGTAAAAGTGCTACAACCGCAACAGTTTCGTCGCTGTAATCCATATTATAGTTTTCTTTCACGCGGTTCCTCGAAAGATAATCCTTAAGGCAGTAATAAACATTGATACTGTGTACAAGGAGACCGCCCGCATGGGACCCGTGAAACCTTGTACTTGCCGGTGCCGTGTAAAAATCCGTACTTTCAAGATAGTCGAGAATTCGTTCTGCACCTTCTCTTTTTATGTTCTGTCTGAATATATCAAGAAAAATATCTTTTTTTATTTGCAATTCTTCGTTTGTCAACTGATTCTACCCCTTTTTATAAAACTTTGAATGTTCTTACTATGTTTTCCATAAGCCTGATATTTTCCGCAGTTTCATACACATCCTTAATGGAATATTTTACCGTGTAAACCTGATTATTATGCGCAACCATATAAGCAGTATGATTAATGGTATCTCCCAGGTCGGTATATGTTGTATATGTCATTTTATACGCATTTTTTCCGTTGAAGCTTTCCCGACGGAACTTAGCTCCCGGATATTCCTCCGCAAAAAATCCCCGGGCTTTTTCAAGATTTTTTAACTGAGGGAATCTTTCAGCTTCAATATCAATATTCTTTTTTAAATTCACCGTTGTTACAAGGTTTGCCGATTTTGCTGTAACCCACGCTGCCGGAAGTGTAATTTCAAAGCTTTCGTGCTGGTTTTTATAGGTCTGCATAATGCTTTCATCAATTCTTCTGCTGACATCAATAACGGTACCAAGCTTTGAAGCATCAACACCTTTAATTCTTATGCTGTCAAACATATCTGAAACATATTCCGTGTTGATTTTGTTTTTTTCAAGACCGTCGGTGAACACAATGTAGTATTCGGCACGGTAAAAATAACCGTTCTTCACAAAAAACTTAACAGAGTTCATCTGTCTTCGTCCGTTATAGACAATAGTATAGCTCACCTGGGAACAAAGGTTGCCTTTTTTCATATAAGTTTCAAGCGCAACCTCCGAAATATATTTTGAATTATATGTTGCAAGAATCTTTTTCTTTTCAGCTTCAGCAAGCTTTTCGCAGGTATCTCCTTCCTCAGCAGAAAAAACCGAAACCTTCATTTCACCGTCAAAAAACTCATCCGAGCAGAGATTACTTATAAGGTCATATTTTGCATATTCCCACACAGCAACATTTGTGCCCAGGTAAGTAGGTTCTGTCCAGCTTTCCATACGGTTAACCGTAAAACCTATTATTTTATCGGTTGTAACCGCAAACCCTCCCTCATTGAGAGTGGAAACATTTTCAGGTTTTTTACTTTCATCAATATCAAAGCTAAAGCTTTTTATACCGCTTCGTGCATCTTCTCTGTATTTTTCAAATTTTTCTGCTGATGTGGTAACAAATTCAAGTATATAGAAAAACTCATCCCTCACGGTAACCAAAGCCGCATATTCCTCAAACTCAAAGTAGCAGGCTTTTTTGCCGTCAGAAAGCTCAAAAATTTCTTCATGGCGCAAAATTTCTCCCTGATTCTGGGCTATTATGAAAACTCTTGCCTGTTCAACAGACTGATATGTGTTCTTTTTAATATTCAGAATAAACGCTGCATCACCTACAGCATTAACAAACTGATTTGTTGACCCGTCGTAAACATTTTTCACATGGTCATATTCTGTAGGAAGCTGTAACATCCAGCCGTAATCCTTATCACACCAGTATCCGCTGACCTGCTTATTAAACAAATCGGAAAAATCGGCTGATTTATTTATGCGGACAATTCCCGTAGACTCTTCGTATTCAATAAGAGCGTTGAAAATATCACACACAAACCGCACCGGAATCATAAGGCTGTCGTTTACCTTCACAGCCTGTACCGGCATATATTTTTCATCATCATCTATTTTTACCATGGTGTTATCTTCAAAAAACTCCAATGTCACTCCGTTATAGGTTACTGTGTTTTTGCTTTCAATTCCAAATGCTGCCGAAACAGCTTCCACCGGAGCCATTGTCATTCCGTTTTTAATGAACGGAGCTTCAACTGACATTGCCTCACCGTTAACATAAGCAACATAGCTGCCAAGTTGAATTTCAAGGCTTACGCTTTTAAAATCCTGCGATGCGTTTACCGTGCAAGGCAACAACATCAGCATTACGAAAAACAAACATAAAAATCTACGCATAATTTCCTCCGTCAATCCATAACAACCTCAAGCGTATAAACCGAGTTGCCGCTTCTTACTTTAAACGGTACGGTATCCCCCGGAATATACCCCTTCATTGCTTCGTTATAATCTACAATACAGCCAAACTTTTTATTGCCTATGCCCATAATGGCGTCTCCTACCTTAAGACCTGCTTTTTCTGCCGCAGAGTTTTTCTGTATCTCTTTAATTACAAGGCCTTCGTCCGAAGGCAAATCGTACTGAGCAAGCCAGCCTTCACCAAGGGTTGCGCCAAGCTCCGGTCTGCGTATACGGCCGTATTTTGCAAACTGGTCAAGTGCATATCTCATTGTATCCGCAGTAACTGAGAAATACAATCCCGAAACTCCTACACCCACAATACCCTGGGTGCCCATTCCAACAACCTCACCCTTAAGATTCACAAGGGGTCCGCCGCTGTTACCGCGGTTAAGAGTTGCATCACTCTGAATAAGTCTGTAAGGGTTATTACTACTGCGGTTAAGACCGCTGATAATTCCGATTGTTGCAGAGTTCCTTAAGGAAAAGGAAATTGGAGTACCTATAGCAATAACCGTCTGACCTACCTCCACCGTGCTCATATCGGCAAGCCGGGCCGTTTTAAGACCTGTTTTTTCAATTTTTATCAAGGCAACATCAGCCTCCGAATCAATATTTGAAAGCTTTGCGCTGTAAGCGTTGCCGTCGTTCATAACCACCATTATTTTTTTAAGTCCCGAAACCACATGGGCATTTGTCAGAATTTTACCATCCTCGCTTATTACAAATCCGCTTCCATAGGCAATACCCTCACTGCCGCCTTCTTCATAATATCCAATAACACCCACAACATAATCGGACGCCTCTTTTACAATCTGAGGAATAATCTCATATGTACTGCCGCCCGAAACATACGCTGTTTCTGTAGCTTCATCCCATGTAACCTGAGCACCCAGATTTTCACTTACTGCTCTCAGGGGCACATAGTAACGGTCACCCATCAGCACCGCATCCCCCACATTTTTTCCGTTAATGTTAACACCTGCGGCCGAAACCGGGGCGGATAATATGGCAACACTAAGTAATGCCGAAATCATTCTTTTCATAATGTTTCCTCCAAAAATAATAATCCAATATAATTATACACCATTTTTTTCTTATGTTCAATAGGAAATTTATGCTTTTTCAGTATTTTTCAATAACATTGTTGCTTTTTGCAGCGATTCGTGGTATAATTAACTCACAAAAAGAAAGGTTGTGTTTTTTATGAAAGCATTAATTACAGGCGCAAGCTCCGGGCTTGGCTATGATATGGCAAAGGTTTTATCCGAAAAAGGGTACGATATAATTGCAGTTGCACGACGCACCGACAGGCTTGAAAAACTGAAAAATGAGCTTAAAACCAATGTTGAAATAATATGCTGTGATGTTACTGTTCCTGAGCAATGCATGGCTCTTGCCGAAAAAGCATCAGGTTGCGATATATTCATCAACAATGCCGGTTTTGGTGTATTTGGTGCGGTATGTTCTTCACCCCTTGAGGATGAGCTGAGGATGATGGATACAAATGTCCGCGCTGTACACATTCTCACAAAGCTTGTTGCACAGAAATTCACCCAAAGGGGCTACGGTCACATTATGAATGTAGGCTCTCTGGCATCCTTTTTCCCCGGGCCGCTGTTCGGGGCGTATTACGCCACAAAGGCTTATGTACTGAGATACAGTCAGGCACTTGCTCAGGAACTTCGCTCCGAAAAAAGCAAAGTGAAAATAAGTGTGTTGTGTCCCGGACCGGTTAATACGGAGTTTGCCGATGTTGCAAAGGTTTCTTTCGGAAAAGCAAGCGGAGTAATTCTTGAAAGCCGTTTTGTTGCTGAATATGCCATAAAAAAGATGCTTAAAGGTAAGGAAGTTATAATTCCCGGTTTTGTTGCCAAGGCTGCAATCTTTGCCCGTCATTTTGTTTCGGACAAAGTCCTTGCAAAAGCGGTGTTTTTTGTGCAGAGCAAAAAATTTGCTCAAAAATAGGAGATAATTATGCATAATTTAAAAGTTACGGATATGCGCGTCCTTCCCGGGGATGCTGCATTTCTTATAGATGATGGTAAAACCGCCATTTTATACGATAGCGGTTTTGCTTTTACAGGCAATGCGGTTGCAGAAAAAATCAAAAATTATTTAGGCAGCAGACAGCTTGATTATATTTTTCTGACTCATTCCCATTATGACCACGCCCTCGGTTCCGTATATGTAAAAAAAGTCTTTCCGGAGGCTGTTGTTGTGGCAGGCAGTTATGCAGCAAAAATCTTTGCAAAACCTACAGCGCGCACCGTCATGCGCGACCTCGACCGAAGGTTCGCCTCAAAGTGCGGAGTGGAAAGTTATGAGGATTTAATTGACAACCTTGCAGTCGACCTTGAGGTAAATGACGGTGATGAAATATATGCCGGTGATATGCTTTTCCGCGTGGTGGCACTTCCCGGGCATACAAAATGCTCTGTGGGTTACTATCTTCCCGAAAACCATCTTTTGCTCGGCACCGAAACCCTCGGTGTTTACGGTGGTGGCGATACTGTTGTCCCCTCTTACCTTGTGGGCTACCGTACAACGCTGGATTCTATAACAAAAGCCGAGCTTTTAAATCCCGAAAATATTCTTGTTCCCCATTACGGATTGCTAACCCCCGTGGAAACTGCAATTTATTTAAAGCTTTGCCGGGAATGTGCTGTCCAAACTGCCGAAGAAATCTCTCGTATTTTAAAGCAAGGTGGCACGCATGACGATGCTATGGAATATTTCCGCAGCACCTTCTATCACGGTTATATCAGAAAAATTTATCCTGAGGATGCAATGGAACTGAACACCGGTATTATGATTAATTTAATCGAAAAAGAAATGTAAAAAAGAGGTGCTTTTCTGCACCTCTTTAATCTTTGTAATATTTTTCGATTTTATCATAAACCGAAGGGGTCATGCCCTTCACAAACTGCAGCTCTTCAATGCTTTTAAAACCACCGAATTCTTCTATGTGTTCTGCTATATTTAAGGCTATTTCATCAGTAACTCCGTTTATTTTCATATATTCTGCTGCATTTCCACAGTTGATATCAACCTTGACTTCAGGAGTCTTAACATTTGCCGAAGAGCCCTTGTACCCTGAAGCCCCGCTTTTCTTCATTGCCGGAACCTTTATCTGTTCCCCATCCTTAGGCGTTTTTGCCAGATTCACACCTTCAAGGTCCGCACCCGGAGTTGCTCCGCCTGCTATTTCAATAATCTGCTGAATTCTTGTTCCCGGCTCAATTTCATAAAGACCGGGACTATTCACCTCACCCGTTACATAAACGGTAATTACCCCTGCCTCATCTTCACTTACAATAACAGGCTGATTTTTGAATTCCAGCTCTGCATCTGAGGAATTGCACCTTGAAATAATTATGCAAATCACACCAATCAAAACAATAGCAAGAACATAAATTGCGTTATACATTCGTATTTTTTCACGGTCTTTCTGCATAGATGCCCCTCCCCCCTTTAGTTTTCAGTATAGCATAATCGACTGAATTTGTCAATACTTGTCGAATAGATACAACGAAAATTTGTTATTGACAAACCAAAAAAAATGAAGTATAATAGTTAGGTGACTTGCGTTACGCATGTGTTTACAGCCTGTACCACAATACGGAGAAGTATCGAAGTGGTCATAACGGGGCGCACTCGAAATCCCCTCGGTTACAATGTAACTATACCCTAACAAATGGCTTAACTGTGCGGGTTTAAGCGAGGTTCAAACCTTGTTTTTACACCCTTATCTAGCGGTTTTTCTAGCCATTTCTAACATTTTTCTAACAAAATTTAATAATTTGCTCAGTTTTTTCTCCGTCAAATCGGAGTTCAAACATATCTGGAGATGTACCCAAGTGGTTGAAGGG
>JAZQCS010000048.1:0-12276 GCA_045546415.1 Clostridia bacterium
CCTAAGACCGCTTGGCCTCCGACTTCTTGCTTCTGTATAACGGTAAGCAGCCGGGGGGTCACCGTCGACTGAACCGAAGTTACCGTGACCGTCAACAAGGGGATATCTCATAGAGAAATCCTGGGCAAGACGCACCATTGCATCATAAACTGAAGCGTCACCGTGAGGATGATATTTACCGAGCACGGCACCAACGGTGGTAGCACACTTTTTATGAGGCTTGTCGGAGGTGTATCCGTCCTCATACATTGAATATAAAATTCTTCTGTGAACAGGCTTTAAGCCATCACGGACATCCGGAAGAGCACGGGCAACAATAACACTCATTGCATAGCTCATAAAGGATGTTTTCATTTCGCGGTTAAGCTCCGCTTCTATAACTTTTTCCCCTTCGTAAGGGACAAAATTGTTTTCATAATCCAAGGTTATTTCCTCCTTTTATGTAACTAATGGTATGTTTTAGAAACTTTGTATGTGTTTTATACCTGAACGGACCGTCCGTGAGTCCGGTCCCTACTTTTTCAGGTGTTTATACATCCAGGTTAGTTACATATTTAGCGTTTTTCTCAATGAATTCGCGTCTTGGTTCAACCTCGTCACCCATAAGAAGGGTAAAGGTTTTGTCCGCCTCAATGGCATCCTCAAGCTTTACCTGAAGCATAATTCTCTTTGAGGGGTCCATTGTTGTTTCCCAAAGCTGGTCCGGGTCCATTTCACCAAGACCTTTATAACGCTGAATTTTACAGTCTCCGCCCATTTCCTCAAGCACCTTCTGAAGCTCCTCGTCAGAATAAGCATAGGCATCTTTTTTACCTTTGCTTACCTTGTAAAGAGGGGGCTGAGCAATGAATATATGTCCTGCATCAATAAGAGGTCTCATATAACGGAAAAAGAAGGTCAAAAGAAGTGTTCTGATATGGGCACCGTCAACGTCGGCATCGGCCATAATTACAATTCGTTCATAACGAAGCTTTGTAATATCAAACTCTTCACCTATACCTGTGCCCAGGGCAATAATTACCGGGTTAAGCTTGTCGTTACCGAAAACTTTGTCAACACGGGCTTTTTCAACATTGAGCATTTTTCCCCAAAGTGAAAGAATTGCCTGGAACTTACTGTCTCTGCCCTGCTTTGCAGAGCCGCCCGCAGAGTCACCCTCTACGATGTAAAGCTCTGTGTTCTTCATCTGCTTGTCACGGCAATCTGCAAGCTTGGTAGGAAGGCTTCCGCCTGCAGCACCTTTTCTGGCAGTTTCACGGGCTTTTCTTGCCGCCTCACGGGCACGGGATGCCGCAAGGGTTTTATCTATAATAAGCTTGGCAAGTGCAGGATTTTCTTCCATTACCGCTTCAAACTTATCGGTTACCATGCTGTAAACAAAGCTTCGGATTTCGCTGTTTCCAAGCTTTGTTTTTGTCTGTCCTTCAAACTGTGCTTCAATAAGCTTAACGGAAATTACAACGCTCAGACCTTCAAGAACATCATCCTGAGAGAGGGGCTTGTCCTTATCTTTGAGAATGTTGTGCTTTCTGCCGTAATCGTTAATAACCTTTGAAATTGCCGCCTTAAAACCAATTTCATGGGTACCGCCTTCTGTAGTATTAATATTATTGGCAAAGCTTTTTATATTTGTACTGTAGGAAGTGGTATACTGGAACGCAATTTCCACCTCGTGAGTATCCTTTGCAGCTTCAATAACGATGGGGTCGGGATGAAGGCCTTCTTTACCCTCGTTGATGTATTCAACATAAGAGGAAATACCGCCTTCATACATGAAATCACGCTGTTTGTCTTCTTCCTCAGCATTTTCACGGTTATCGGTAAGAACAATTCTGAGACCCTTGTTTAAGAAAGCCTGTTCACGAAGCCTTGTTTCAAGGGTTTTAAAATCGTAAACTGTGGTTTCAAAAATTTCAGGGTCAGGCCAGAAGGTTACCTTTGTACCTGTTTTATCTGTTTTTTCAAGCTTTTCAAGAGGACCTTCAGGCACACCTCTTTTGTAAATCTGCATATATCGGTTTTCACCGTTGCAAACTTCAACCTCAAGCTTTGTGGAAAGAGCGTTAACAACAGATGCACCAACACCGTGAAGACCGCCGGATACCTTGTATCCGCCTCCGCCAAACTTACCTCCGGCATGAAGAATTGTGAAAACCACTTCAACAGCAGGCTTACCAACCTTTGCGTTTATACCTACGGGTATACCTCTGCCGTCGTCCACAACCGTAATGGAATTGTCAGGGTTTATATCAACAAAAATGTTTTTACAATAGCCTGCAAGAGCCTCGTCAATACTGTTATCCACAATTTCATAAACCAGGTGGTGCAAACCTCTCTCAGATGTACTTCCGATGTACATACCGGGACGCTTTCTTACCGCCTCAAGACCTTCCAGCACCTGAATATTATCAGCACCGTAATTTGTTTCTACTCTTTCTGTACTCAAAGCTTTTCTCATCCTTCCTATTATGAGTTTTACTTTATATAAATCTTATTTTAAACAACTTTAAACTGAAATTCTCCGTCCTCGGCAACAATTACAACCTCTGTGCCGGGAGTGAGCTTTTTGCCTCGCATCAGGCAAACCTCTCCGTTAACCTTAACAATACCTGCGGCTACCATTTCTTTTGCTTCACCGCCGGTAAGTGCAATTCCTGAAAACTTTAAAAATTGGTCAAGCTTTATAAAAGGTGTTGAAATTTTAATTTCGTTCATCCTTTAAAAACCTCCTTTTATACCTCCCTCAAGCCTTTTAAGTAAGGTTGATGAGGCAATATTTGAAATATATATTCTGCTTTGTCCTTTGGTTTCGGTAACAATGAATGACTTTGGCACATCATCCGAAACATTCACAATGAACCCTTCCTCTTCCGAAACACGAAGAAACTCCCGTGTAATTTTTGAAACAGTTGTGGTCTCAAAATCAAGCACGGCAATTATATCTTTATTAAAAACTATATGGTCATTACCAAGATGTAAAAACATTTTTTATACACCTTCCTGAAAGATTTTACCTTCTTTTACCATGAAAAATGCAGTGCTTTCCTCACTTGGTGCACGGTCTGTATCGGTACAGGTTATAAAAACCTGGGAATCTGCCGTTTTTGAAAAAAGGTAGCTTCTACGCGAAAAATCAAGCTCACCGGTTATATCATCAAGAAGCAGCACCGGCTGTTCACCTGTTTCTTCAAAAAACAAATCCTTCTGCGCAAGCTTTAATGAAAGCACAAATGTTCTTTGCTGACCCTGAGACCCGAACACCTTGGCGGAGTTGCCGTTTATGAAAAACTCAACATCGTCTCTGTGCGGTCCCACAACTGTGGAACAAAGAAAAATTTCCCTTTCACGATTATCCTTAAAGGCTTTCAGCAGCTTTTCCTTCACATTTTTCTCATCTGCAGAAATTTTACTGCTGCTTTTTATTTCGGCAGTTATATTTTCCTTTTCTCCGGAAATTTCAAGATGGTATTTTTTTGCAGTTTCCATAATTTTTGAAAGGAATTCTCTCCGGAGTGTTATAATTTCCGCACCAAAATTGCTTAGCTGTTCATCCCACACATCAAGAGTTTCCGCAAGAGAAGGTTTTTTCTGAATTTCCTTTAAAAGCTTATTTTTCTGTTCAACAAGCTTGTTGTAGTTTGAAAGTACGCCCATATACCGTGGTCTTACCTGACATATGAGCATATCCAAAAACCTTCTACGCACACCGGGACCGTCCTTAATAAGTGAAAGCTCACCGGGAGTAAAAAGCACAACCGTCAGGTTTCCTACAAGCTCGGACATTTTTGTAAGCCCCACACCGTTCACGGTTACCGCCTTTTTTTTCTCGGCAAAAAGACGGATTGTATTGTACATATCCCTTCCGCCTGAAAAATAATCTACCCTTGCATCCAGATGCCTTTCACCAAATAAAATCATTTCCCTTTCGGTAACGGGCTTGAAGGATTTTCCTATGCTGCAAAGATATATTGCTTCTAACAGATTTGTTTTTCCCTGAGCATTTTCCCCGTACAGAACATTTAAATTTTTATTGAATTTTAAAGAAATTTCTTTATAATTCCTGAAATTTTTCAGGTACAGGCTTTTAATATACATAAAAATTATTTAAGACGAACAGGAGTAACAATAAACACAAAATTTCCGTTTTCGTCGGTAGATTTAATAACTGAAGGTTTAATTTCACCGGTAAACTGCATAATTACCTCTTCACACTCGCTGTTTCTGAGAGCATCAAGCACATAACGGTGGTTAAAACCAATTTCAAAAGGTTCGGTAACATTTGTGGATATATCAACCACATCGTTAACTTTACCTCGGTTTGTCATACAAAAAACTGTCATTTTGTTGCCGGCAAATTTAAGCTTAACAGGGCTTTTTGCAGCGTTATCATCAATTACAAGTGCTGCTCTTTCCAGGCTGTCGGCAAACTCGTTTCTGTTTATAACTGTTTCAAAAAGCAAATCCTGGGGAATGAATTTTCTGAAATCCACAAATTCTCCTTCTAAAAGACGGGAAACAAAACGGCAGGAGCCTATTTCAAGAAGAACAAAATTTCTTGATAAGCTGAACTTAACCTCTTCGTCCTCAGGCTTTATAATTTTTCCGAAATCGTTAAGAGCACGGCAGGGAATAACACAATCAATGGGAGTACCGTTATAATCAACATCAATCCATTTTGCTGCAAGTCTTGCACCGTCAAGAGCAGAGGCTGTAAGCTTGCCGTTTTCAATTTCAAACTTTACGCCCATGAGAACAGGTCTGCCCATATCCACCTGAGCTGCCGCAAAGGCTGTCTGGCGAATAATTGAAAGATATTTTTCAGGCTCAAGGCAGAAAAACTTTTCACCGTTAACTGTAGGGAAATCAGGATATTCATCAGCAGGAACACCGCTGATGTCATATTCAACGTCCATACATTTAATGTGGGTTACATTGTTTTCTTTAAGCTCAAAAAAAACTATTCCATCAGGAAGTTTACGGATAATTTCACAAATAATTCTTGAATTAAGAGTAACAGAACCTTTTTCCTGAATGTTTGCATCAAGCTCATAGCTTACAGCAGTATCAAGGTTGTTACCAATAACTGAAAGCTTATCGTCAGCATCAAAAAGAAGGTTTTCAAGAATTGCAACGGTAGGTCTTGTAGGAGTAGCCTTTGAGGCTGCCATAACAGCATCTAATAAATCTGTCTTATTGCAAGAGAATTTCATTTTAAGTTCGCTCCTTTAAAATATTTTCCGGAAGGAAAAATTATATTGTATGTATGTATTAAATAGTTATAGTAGTAGAGGGTGTTGATATGTTGAAAACCGTGTTTTTTGCTGAAAATTACAGCATATAAAATAAACATCGGCAGTTGAAAACCTGGTGCTCATTGTTGATAAAAAAATTGTCTGAAAAACGGGTTTTCAAGTTATCAACATAAGTTTTAAACAATTAAACAAGGTATGTTGAAAAAATCAGAAATTAGATTCCCTCAGAGAGGTCATAATTGTGTTTACTGATTCCTTCAGCTGCGCATTTATAAGCATATTTTTTTCAATGCTGTTAAGAGAGTTTATAACGGTGGAATAGTTTCTGTCAAAATAACTGCCTATGTCGGCAAGGGATTTTGAGGTAAGAGCTCTCGAAATGTGCATTGCTACCTGACGGGGAACATTTATGTTTTTGTTTCGTTTTTGTGAAATTAAATCCTCAACAGAAACATCGTAATATTCCGAAACTTTAACAACAATCTGTTCAATGGTGTAGTTTTTAATTACAGGAGCTATAATGTCCTTTAAAAGGTTTTCAAGCTCGGCTTTTGTAATGGAAGAGCTGCTGAAGGCGGAATGCATTTTAATTTTCGCAAGAGCACCTTTCAGCTCTCGAATGTTGTTTACAACATTTTCTGCAATATAATCCAGAACAAATTGTGAAATTTCAATGTTTTCGGAGGAGCATTTCTTTTTAAGAATAGCCATTCGTGTTTCGTAATCCGGTGGCTGAAGGTCACATATAAGCCCTTCAACAAGGCGGGTTCGGATTCTTTCTTCAAGTGCCGTCATTTCTGCAGGGGGACGGTCACCGGAAATTACTATCTGTTTACCTGCCTGAGCTAAAGCATTGAAGGTGTTGAAAAATTCTTCTTCAGTCTGAACCTTACCGGCAATGAACTGGATATCGTCAATTAAAAGAATATCAAGCTTGCGGTACTTTTCACGGAATTTATCGGTAGTGTTTGTGCGGATTGCATCAATAAGCTCGTTTGTAAACACTTCAGAGGTTACATAGAAAATTTTACTGAAGGGATTACGGCCTAAAGCGTAATTTCCTATTGCGTGCATAAGGTGGGTTTTACCGAGACCTGAATGACCGTAAAGATAGAGAGGGTTGTAAGCCACACCGGGCATTTCTGCAACAGCAAGAGAAGCAGCGTGAGCCATTCTGTTGGAGCTGCCTACAACGAAGGTGTCAAAGGAAAGGCTGGGTAAAAGACCAAAATCCGTTTCGTTTTCAGGAACAAAAACCCTGGGTTTGTGTTTGTCATAAGCCGCTGCCTCTTCATCAGTTAAAAAAACAGGTGTAACGGGAAATTCATAAACTTTAAAAAGAGCATCTGCAATAGTATCAAAATAATTGGATTCAAGGGGACCCTTTGAAAAAGAAATGTCAACTTTAATTATAAGCTCGTTTCCTTTAAGCTCAAGAGGTTCAAGAGGAGCAATAAAGGTGTTGAAGCTTACTTCGGCAACAGTTTGTTTTACAATTTCCATTGCCGCTTTCCAGTTGGTTAAAAGCTCATCCATGGTGACTGTTTCCTTTCTTTAAATTTATTTAAAAATGCAAAACCTGTTAAGTTTTTCTGTTCGAGAATCTACTATAATATTATAACACAAATATTAAAATTTTGCAAGTAAAAACTGTAATTTTTGCAAAAAAAACAGCAACCCTATATGAAAATATAGGGTTGCTGTTTAAAATGCGTTAAATGGGGCTTTATTCCTCGGAAAACATATCTTTTCCTACACCGCAAAGAGGACATTCAAAGTCTTCAGGAACATCCTCCCATTTTGTGCCGGGGGCAATGCCCATATCGGGAGCACCTTCAGCTTCGTCGTAAACCCAGCCGCATGCATCACAAACATATTTCATTTTTTTCACCTCCATAAAAATTTATTGTAATTCGAAATCTGATTTCGGATGTTTACAAAGAGGACAAACCCAGGTATCGGGTAAATCCTCAAATTTAACACCCTCAGCTTTTTCGTCATAAACATAACCGCAAATTTTACATACCCATGTTTTTCCGCCGTCAGCCTTTTTTTCAGGTGCCGGTTTAATGTTTTTGTGGTAATAATCGTAGGTAACGGAGGGGTCTTCGGAAAGAACTTTTGCCTCTGTAACTTCACCTATAAAAACGGTATGAGTGTCAAAGTCAAGAACCTCTTTAACCTCTGCAGAAATAAGGGCGTTTGAGTAATCGGTTACATAGCGTATGCCTGAATTGCTTACAGGGTCAGCTGAAGAAAACTTGTCAAAATCCCTGCTGCTTTTAAAACCGAAATTTTCAAAAACAGAGAAAGGAGTTTTTTCTGTAAGTACTGACAAATTGAACTTTTTTGATGCAAGGATTGCATCGTGGGTAAAGTTCTGTTTGTTTACGGCAACCGAAACACGAAGGGGGGAATCGGTAATCTGTGTGGCGGTGTTTATAATGCACCCTGCATCTTTCTTACCCCAGGCAGCCGAAAGCACAAATAGTCCGTAGCTAAGTTTAAAAAGAGCTGTTTTATCAATCATTTTCATATCTCCTCCGCAAGTTTGTTAATATCACTGAGCTGTTCTTTTTTCAGCTTGGTTTTAAGGGTAACTGTGGTTTCGGTGAATGAAAGGTCTTTACACCCTTCAAGAGCAAGTTTTACACATTTTGCAGCAGCAGGAGCCCAGGAACCGTTTTCTATAATTCCCACTCTGCGGTTTTTCCATCCGTGAGAAACAAGGTCATTTAAAAATATCTCTACGGGAGTAAAAATTCCATTGTTGTAGGTTGCTGAAGCAATTATAAGTCTGCTGTACTGAAAAGCCTTGCCTAGAAGGTAGGAACGGTGTGTTACAGCCGCATCAAAAACCTCGTTTTTAATACCTTTTTCCGAAAGAATTCCGGCTATAATGTTTGCGGCATTTGCAGTACCTCCGTAAATTGAACCGTAAACTATAAGAACACCGTCCTCTTCAGGAGTGTAGCTGCTCCATTTGTTGTATTTTTCAACAATTTCTTCAAAACCGCCATTCCACACAAGACCGTGAAGGGGGCAGATGTATTTTATGGGAAGAGCAGAGGCTTTTTTAAGCACATTCTGTACCTGAACACCGTATTTTCCCACAATGTTGCAGTAATATCTTCTTGCCTCGTCCATAAACTCGCGGGAAAAATCTACATTGCCCGCAAAAATTTCTCCGGAAAATGTTCCGAAATGACCAAAAGCATCAGCAGAAAAAAGAACACCTTCTGTGGAATCAAAGGTCATCATAACCTCAGGCCAATGAACCATGGGAGCCATAATAAAGGTAAGCTCATGACCGCCTGCCTTAAAGGTTTCACCCTCGTTTACGGTGATAACCTCGTTGGAAATTTCAGCAAACTGGCTGAGCATTCCGGCGGTTTTTGCGCTGCATATTATTTTAATAATGGGATATTTTTCCGTTAAAAGTTTAATTGTTGCAGAGTGGTCGGGTTCTAAGTGATGAACAACAAGATAGTGAAGCTCTTCACCACTCAGCAGATGTTCAATATTTTCAAAAAAAACCGATGAAACCGCTTCATCAACGGTATCAAAAAGAATATTAACTCCTTCGCTTTTTAAAAGATAGGAGTTGTAGGAAACTCCCTGTGGTATGGGATAAACCGCTTCAAAAAGGTCTTTTCTGCGGTCAAAACCACCAACCCAGGTAATGTCGCCTGTAATTTTACGGGTGCAGTACATTTTTAATCCCTCTCTTCTTATTTTATTATATTTTTCTCTTTTTGTTTTGTTATATACTCTTTAATAAATTTTCAAATTCCTCATATGTCATAAGCTGATTCACCGTTTGCATAAGTGCTGTAGCAGAAAGATTTTTCGGAAGCCCCAGCTTTTTCTTCAAAGCATTGCGCTTTTCCTCGCTGTTTTCCCGTCCTGAAAGTCCCATGGCGTAAAAATCTGCTTTGGTTACCTTTTTGCCGTTTTTTTCAACAATTTTCGGTGCCGCGCTGAGAACAGCTTTTATAATTATTTCACGGTCAACGCCTTCAACCCCTAAAAAACCGTCCTTTGAAGGGGTTTCCTTGCGGCTTTCTTTCCCTTCAATCTGGGGAATGTACGCGTGCTTTATGTTTTCCGAGGGAACAGAACCGTTTAGAAAATTCCTTATAAGAAACCCTGCTCTGTCGGAATCGGTAAAAACAATAATGCCGGTTTCTGCCGCACATTTGCGGATGAGCCTTTGTTTTTCCTTGTCCCCACGGATGGAAAACCCGGTGGTTTCAATTATAAGAGTGTCAAAAATGGAGGAAAGCTTTATTTTGTCGTACTTGCCTTCAACAACTATTGCTTCTTTAATTTTAATTTTTTCAGCCAAGCCTCCACTTCCTTTCTTGTGCTTTTTTGGAAAGATAAAAGAATCCCAAAAAAGTGTAAAAAAACCTTCTGTGCCATCCTGAACGGATTGAAGCAGAATCCTTACTTTTGCACCACTTCCTCCATATTCCTTCCTAACTGTTACCTCAAATCCTCCATGCACGACAGCAGAACAACAAATTGGAATTTGTTCATTCAGTTTATCTCTCGTTTCGCACCTATTAAGTTTACATAACGGAACAAAATATTTTAAAACCTCCATTATGTAAACCGAGTTGGTGGTTTAAAAAGAGATGTCACGGTTGTAAAAGAAAAATAGAACCAATCTGCAAAATTAACAAAAAAATAGAAATCTTTTTAAAAATTGCACAAATTTTTACTTGATAATTATATCACATAGTCAGGAAAATGTAAAGGTTTAAAATGTGAAATAATATGAATTTTTTGAAAAAAATTACTTTAAAATCCACCGCAATTTTATTAAAAACCGCTTGTACAGTGAGTTTTAGACATTTTCAACATAGTTTTCAACAATACAGCAAAAATAACCGCGATTTCTCCGTTATGTAAACCAAACATATGTACCGAAACAAGAAAAATGTTGAAAACTTTGTTGAGACTATTGAAAAAAACTGTTGAAAAAGGGGTTTTGAATTAAAAAAATATTGAAAAGTCAGTTGAAAATGTTGAAAACTTGTGTTGAAAACCATTTAGGGTATATATGTTCGCAAACCTGGTTTAAATATTTTTGTAAACCAAAGCACCATGTTATGTAAACTAATGCTTAAAAACCGCATAACAACGGCATTTGATAAACAATAAAAAACAGAAAGGTTTACATAATGTATAGCATAATAACGAGAAAACCCTTAATGAAGCCTTTTGCTGATTTTATAAAAAACCCGGAAAAAAAGAGTTAAGTAAAAGAATACAAAAAAAGTTTTCAACATTGTGCAACAAAATGCGATTTAACCACCGGTATCTCCGTTATGTAAACCAACTGAGGCGTGAAGAACAAGGAACGGAGAAAGGTGAAAAGAAGAGAAAAGCCCCCCTTGACTAAAGGGGGGAAAGCGCGGCATCAGCCGGGCAGGGGGGATTTGAGGGAACAGGGAAGAGGTGACGAGAATATGATGCTCCGTTATGTAAACCAGTCGAGGCGTGTGGAATAGGAGAAACGGTAATGCATAATAAGAAATATGTAGTTTGCAGGAATGAGCTTCCTCTTTACCTCTGTCATTCTGAGCGTCAGCGAAGAATCTCTTCTCTCATTTACCGAATTCCATTTTGAGCTCCTTCACAAAAACAGCCCTACAAATTAACATCTATAGCTTCAGCCTCCGTTATGTAAACCAACCGAGGCGAGGAATGAAAAATAAGAAAAAATTGCAGCTGTACCCGGAAAATCAGCCTATTAACAAAAGGCTTCATATGTAACCCCTTTCGGACAAAAGAACTTCCCGGCAAAATGGAAAATCCGGGATAACCGCTAACGACAATAAAGTATAATTCTTTATGTCATCAGGGAAACCCGGATTCTTCATTAATATCATACACCAAAGGCACAACGCCGGCAAGAAAAATTTCTGTACATAACAATGGCGGGTGCCCCGAAGAACACCCGCCCATTACTATGGTTAAATTTTTTCAACAATTTTATCTTTTCCGCCCATGTAAGGTCTGAGAGCCTCGGGAATGCGGATGGAATATTTTTCTCCGTCAAATTCCAGGTTATTTTCAAGGAAAGCAATAAGCATTCTGGGAGGCGCAACAACGGTGTTATTAAGTGTGTGAGCAAGATATTTTTCACCGTTTTCACCTTTAACTCTTATACCAAGACGGCGCGCCTGAGCATCACCCAGATTAGAGCAGGAGCAGACTTCGAAGTACTTCTGCTGACGAGGGGACCATGCTTCGATGTCGCAGGATTTGACCTTCAAATCGGCCAGGTCACCGGAACAGCACTCTAGCTGGCGCACGGGAATGTCCATGCTGCGGAACAGTTCGACACTGTAGCGCCACATTTTTTCGTACCACTCCATGGAATCCTCGGGCTTGCAGACTACAATCATTTCCTGCTTTTCAAACTGATGGATGCGGTAAACACCGCGCTCCTCAATGCCGTGGGCGCCCTTCTCCTTGCGGAAGCAGGGGGAGTAGGAGGTCAGGGTTTGGGGCAGATTGTCTTCGGGGATGATCTGGTCAATGAATTTGCCGATCATGGAGTGCTCGGAGGTGCCGATCAGGTACAGATCCTCACCCTCAATCTTGTACATCATGGCGTCCATATCACTCTGAGACATGACGCCCTCCACCACGTTGCCGTGAATCATGAAGGGGGGAATGCAGTAGGTAAAGCCCTTGTCGATCATAAAGTCACGGGCGTAGGTCAGTACGGCAGAATGCAGGCGTGCAATATCACCCAGCAGGTAGTAGAAGCCGGAGCCGGACACGCGGCCGGCGGAATCCATGTCGATGCCGTTAAAGGACTCCATAATTTCGGTGTGATAGGGCACCTCAAAGTCGGGGGTCACGGCCTCACCGAAGCGCTCCACTTCCACGTTGAATTCATCGCTCTCACCAATGGGCACAGAAGGATCGATGATATTGGGGATCAGGAGAAGAACCTTACGCAGTTCAGCGGCTAGCTCGGTTTCGCGGTTTTCCAGATAGGTCA
>JAZQCS010000049.1:0-34105 GCA_045546415.1 Clostridia bacterium
ACCATGAGGCTGGTTAGCAATTACTGCGGAATAGCTGTTCCATTCACGGTTGTTGGTTGCAGTAAGAGTAATTATACCGTCACCAACAGAATCTTCTACAGTAAAGTTACCGTTGTTGTAGAACAATTCAAAGTTCTTGGTAGCTGTATCTGTACCTGTAATCTTATGACCTGCAAGGTCAAGAATTACTGTTTCTTCCTTTGCGATTTTAAGAGTTTCATCAAGCTCAATGTCCGCAAGAAGAGTTACTTTACCGCCTGCTGTCTTAGCTGCTGCGAATGCTTCTGCAAAGGATTCAAACTTATCTGTTCCAACCTGTGCAACATAAGGAATTGCTTCAAACTGTGCAACATATGTAGCTTCTGCTGTAACTACTGTTACAACATCAGGAGTCCAACCGATAAATCTGTAATCTGCTTTTTCGGGATCAGCAGGTACAACGACTGTTGCACCGTGTTCGTAAACTTCTTCGGAAACTGTTTCACCGTCTGCTACGAACTTAACTGTGTACTTATTGATTTCGTAAACTGCTGTGTAGGTTGCATCTGCTGTAACATCTACAACATCTGCATCCCAGCCTGTGAAGGTATAGCCCTCTTTTGCAGGAGCTTCAGGAATAACTACAGAATCACCGTAGTAGTAAATTTCTTCTGAAATAACTTCACCGTCTGCTACGAACTTAACTGTGTACTCAATAGCTTCATAAACCGCTGTATATGTAGTATCTTCAGCAGCTTCTTTAAGTTCAGGTGTCCAACCAACAAAATTCCAGCCTGCAACAGCAGTAACTGTGGGAGCTGTAGGAAGCTGACCTACTGCCACAGTAATTTCAGTTGCATCTTCTGTTGTACCGAATTCACCAAGGTCGAATTTAACAGTTACTTCGTTTCTTTCGTACTGTGCTGTATATATTGCATCGCCTGTAACGGTTGCAATTTCCGCATCCCAGCCAATGAACTTCCAGCCTGTGTTTGCTGTAACCTCAGGAGCTGTAACTGTATCGCCATAGTAGGCAGTAACAGTTGTTTCATCCTCAGTTGTACCATTTTCACCAATCACAAAGGTAATTGTATAAGGAATGGCTTCGTACTGAGCTGTGTAGGTTACGCTTTCAGTTGCAGCTGCAACCTCCTTGTCCCAACCTGTGAAGGTATAACCGGGCTTTTCGGGAGCTGCAGGCACAACAACTGCTGTACCGTGTTCATAAACCTCTTCGGAAACAGTTTCACCGTCAGCTACGAACTTAACTGTGTACTTATTGATTTCGTAAACCGCTGTGTAGGTTGCATCGCCTGTAACCTCTGCAACCTCTGTATCCCAGCCTGTGAAGGTATAGCCCTCTTTTGCAGGAGCTTCGGGAACAACTACAGTATCACCGTAGTTGTAAACCTCTTCGGAAATAACCTCTCCGTCAGCTACGAATTTAACTGTATAGTCAATAGCTTCGTACTGTGCTGTGTAGGTTGCATCTGCTGTTACTTTTGTAACTATTTCCGCATCCCAACCCTTGAAGATATATCCGTCGTTGGCTGTAACTTCGGGAGCTTCAATTTCGGTATACTTAGGAACTGTAACAACAGTTTCACCGTCAGCTGTGCCGTGTTCGCCAACATCAAAGGTTACTGTGAAATCCGGAACATAGTTACCTGTGTAGGTAATAAGATTCTTAATATTACCCTTTACATAAGCCTGACCTATGCATACCTGACCTTGTGTGGGGACTGTTGTGGCGTACTGTTTGGTCAGAACATTACCGGAGGCAGTTGTAAGAACTGCTGTGTCACCGGTTTCTTCTGTTGTGGTAAAGGTAATTGTGGCAAGAAGCTTGCGGTTACCAAGCACATAGATAACATTATTTATTTTATCGTCTATAAATGTTACATGCTGATACTCAGAGGAGTTAATATTAAAGTCTGCACCGGTTTCAGCATAGGTAGAGATTCCGCCCCATCCACTTGCATTGCTGAGAGCAATCTGATTATTGTACAGCTTAATGAAGAAATAGTTTGTATCTGTCATAGGTGTTCCGCTGTAAGCAGTTGTTTTTCTCAAACCGTAGAAGAACGCCTGATGGTTTGTACTTCCGTTGAAGCCTGCCATATCGAACTCAGTAATGAGCACAGGAGCAGTTTTCGCAGTAAACAAGGTGTTGGAAACAACAGAGTCAACGCCCTGTCCACTGTAGTTTGCACCGTAGAAACGGAAGCTGCCGTCATCATTAAGATATATCTTGTCAACATCCTTGGAGTTACCTATTGTATGCCATTCACCTGTGCCCGCATAGACATCCTCGAACACAAACTCTTCTTTTGTGTATTCAAAGGCTTCAAAATCATAGGTTTCGGTAACAACCCCGGAGGTCTTGCCATCCTCTGTAATTACAGCTGCACTTAATGTTGTGCCATTCTCTGTAATGAGAAGAGCTGCCTGCTCATCGTAAAGCTGACCGTTTTCCACAGGGTCGGAGCCGTCAAGTGTGTAATAAATATCAAACTCCGAAAGCTCATATTTTGCATCAAGCTTAACCAATGCAAAATAATCGTTGCCGCCTATCTGGTTAATTACGGGTCCAAGCACGGGAACATCAATTTCTGCAGTTTCCGTGTTGTCAACAGTAATTTTAACATTATCAATGGTATAGCCGTTTTCAGCCGAGCGTGTCATAAACACGGGCATAAATGAAGTTGTTGAATATTTAGCAGCACCGTAGGGAATGTCCTCAATATATCCGCCAAGTGTGGAGTAAAGCGAAACATAAGGAACGCCTTCAACCTCATCAATTGTAAGGTAAGCAATAAGTTTGGGTTCTGTTGTTTCTGCTGTATCCTGAACATATACGCCAACACGGTTGGAGGCTACAGCATCCTTTATGATAACTCTTGTTTCATTTTTGAAATCGGCATCTACCTCAACAAAGCCGTAACCCGACTGCTTGCTATAATCAGCATTGTTAAGTCTTAAACCCACTTTGTTCTGATTGAACATAATATAGATACCGCTTCCGTTACCGGAAGATGCCTCATTGAACCAGTTTGAAACATTGATGTGGCGTATTACCGCACCAAAAGGTCCCCAGTCATCGGAGGCGTCTTCAGGAGTGGGGTCAAGGTCCTGTAAATCGAAGGCAATTGTGTTAGTCAAGCCCGATTCAATGTTTGTTTTTATATTGAACATTGACCAGCCTGCCTGGCTCAGCATTTTACCGTCTTCGGTATGTGCGAAAATTCTTGTGTTACCTGCGGTAATTCTGTTCTGCCAATCTTCAAGGTAGGTTTCGTCGTTGAAATCGTACTCATAAACCTCCTGAGCATTAACTGCTGTGAAGGTAACGCTGTCCGAGATACCCCATACACCGTCAAGTCTGGGACGGGCAGTAACGGTAACAGAACCTTCCTCTGTAAATTCAGGAACAGTAATGCTTCCGTTTGCAACTTCACTTTCCTCTGTGGGGGTTGTGCCGTCAAGAGTGTAGTAAATTTCGCCTTCTCCTGATACTTCAATATCAAGATCACCGGAATTTGTATAAACAGTTGCATCCTCAGCATCAATTACAGCCTGGGGAACAACCGGCACCTCTGCAGGGTAAGAAACATTAATTTCACCTATTATTGCTTTATTGTGAAGAAGAGTAAGGTTTGAATGTATATTTTTGGTAGCCGGTGTTACACCGCTGCGGGTAAGAGACTGACCGGCTGCATTTGTAAGGGTGTAATCGCCATTTTCAATAACTGCTTTTGCGATGAAGTTATCGTCAATGAACAAATATGCATCGCCCTCAAAGTCGTCAACCATTCTGATTTCGTGAACCTTGCCGTCAGAAAGGTCAAGACCGTCAATTCCGAAGGGCATACGCTCAACAATGGAAGAGCTCCATCCACCTGCTTTTCTGAAGCCGATGGTTTTTGCACCAATTGAGAAAAATGCAATACCGTCTGTGGTAACATCTGCCTGTTTATCTGCCTTTACTGAAAGGTGAATTGCCTTTATAACATCTCCGCTTGAAGTATAGTTGTTTACATTTTTAACCTTAAATGTGGTTTCGGAGGATGCAATACCTTCAGGAAGTGCAAACTTTGATTTTATATGTGCCCAGTTTCCTGTGCTGGAAATGGTAAAAGCATCATTATATGTAGAGCTTTCATCAAATTCTGTTGCAACAGGGTTCTGATGATATGCCCAGTTTGCATCTGTACCGGCAAGAACATTGTCATAGTTTACGCCCATGCTGTCTTCTGTGCCGTAAACCTGATAGGTTGCATTCTGAACATCGGAATATTCACCGTTAAGCTCTTCAACAAACTTTATAGTGAAATTGTAGGGATATTCATCAAGACCTTCAGGGTTAGTGCTTATGGGGTCACCCTCAAGGTAGAGAGTTCCGTTTTCTATGGGGTCTGAGCCATCTAAGGTGTAATAAATATTTGCACCCTCATCAACAACAGACATCGAAATTTCAAGGTTTCCGTCAACATATGAACCTGCCGCAGGCTCAATAGCAACACCCTTGGGTCCTTCGTAGGGATATTCCACCACAACATTGTCAACCATGCCGGAATACTCGTTAAGAAGTATACAAATGGTTGAAGCAGATGGGCTGATAGTGTTGGCGTAGCCTGTTGCGGTAATTGAGTTGCCGCTGTCACCGGTTAAGGTTACGCTGTTGGTTTCGAGATTCATTGCATACGTAGCGATAAGCTTGTAAACACCGTCTTTGTTGGTTGCATAAACTTTAGCGACGTTTGTTTCAAAGCTGTCCACAACACGGATTGAACAGTCAAGAAGGTCAATGCTTGAGTCTGCAATATCAAGCCATGAATTTGTTATTGTTGCACCCTGGTTTGCAGATTTAAGACCTACCTGAGGTTTACCCTGCCAGTTTCTGCGAACCATCATTGCAAAACGGTTGTCAAGATAGTTGCCAACTCCGCTTGTACGAAGGTAAAAGTACAGGCCGCCATGCGCCATGGTGTACATACCCTCTTTCATAACATGGTCAAGGGACAGAATGTAGCTATCTGCATCCGTGGATGTTATAGTGTTTCTGCTTTTGAAATAACCCCAGCTACGCTTGTTTGCTGCAGCCGACGAAGCGCCGTTGGTAAAAACGGGGTCATTGGTAGAAACAGTACCACTTTTACTGAATGTCGAAATAATACCGGTATGTCCGCCGATAGTTTCAACAGCAAGTCCTGAGCCTACCTTTTGCCAGTTGGCATCTGTGTTTGCATTCCACGCGTCAAGGTCAATAGCTGCCCATGGAGACTCGGGAATTGCCGCACTTGCTGTAATTGTGCAAATCCCCATTGAGGTTATCATGCACAATGCAAGAACAAGTGACAAGATTTTTTTACTCATAAATTCTCCTCCATTTTTTTGTATTTCCGTTCTTTGTTGCAACAATTTCATTTACCCATGCAACCAAATGGGTATATGAAACACAATTGTAACATTTTACTGTTTTTATTTTACTATAAATTATAGTAAAAATCAAGTAGTTTGGGCTAATATACCAAAAAACACCAATAAAAACACAAAAAATACCACTCTGTTTTGAAATTATTTTGTAATAAAAAACAGGTTTATGGACAATATTTCCATAAACCTGCATTTTCTTAGTATTTTTTATTTAGTTACATTCTGCCACAAGTGGACCTGCAAGCTCGTTTAAATAGAAAAGCTTACCGGGCATTGTAGGCATATATGTAGAGGTGATGTTCATATCGGGACCGTAATGAAGAGTGGTAAGGAAGCTCATTCCCTGCCAACCCATACCTCTGCCCAAAGCGCCGTCGCAACCGCCTATTATATAATCTGCCTGAAGGAAAAGGCCCGGGCCGATTGTGTTTGCACGGCAGGGAACAAGAGTTGTACGACTCTTGAAGCTTGTGATGGCGTTTTGTTCAATGGTTAAGGGGTGAAGCTTTGCGCCTATGCGATAGCACTGGGATTTCCATTCTGCCTCGGAGGAAAAATCTTCAGCAAACTGAGGCTCCCAGAAAGCAATGTGACACATTCTGCCTATACCGAAAATAAGCACAAGCTTTGCACCTTCCGCTTTAAGCTTTGCAATTTTTTCAGGGTATGTGGGAAGATTTTCCTTTGTGGCAAAGTTACGCTGTGCGGGGGGCACGGTGTTTTCACCAAGCTTATTGAAAAATGCTTCCTTCATGCTGTATTCAAAGGATGCCGGGTTTGTGTTGGGAAGTGTGTTACCTTCGCTGTCAGACCATTCATCCATATTAAATGTGTAAACATGGTCACATTTTACATTCCATTCTTTCAGGAAATAAACCGCCCATTTGTACATACCCATAGGACCTACAGGAAGAATCATAGCAAGCTTTTTGCCTTCTTCTCTTGCATTTTTAATCTGCAATGCA
This sequence comes from Clostridia bacterium, assembly GCA_045546415.1. GTDB lineage: Bacteria > Bacillota > Clostridia > RUG12999 > RUG12999 > RUG12999. The sequence goes on from JAZQCS010000049.1 coordinate 6,381, forward strand.
ATTTCGTGACCCATAAGTGTATCAAACTCGTAGATGTTTTCGCAGGGAACAGGGTTAAAATCCTTATGCCAGAAATCCTCACGGGCTACTCCCTTTTCACAGCATTCGTCAATTTTCTTCATATCCCAGCCCTTGGGGTAAAAGCCCTCTAAAAGGCTGCCTTCAACTGTACTTAAAAAATCCATTTTTATATCCTCCCTTTATTTTATTATGCTTTATTACTGCTTCCAAACAAACGCATTTTACCTTTTACAACCTGCTGAACGGTGTTTTTTGCAATATCAAGAGAAAGCTCAAAGCTTGCTCCTGCCTCGTGTGCCACCGCGTAAGCCTTAGCCTCGGCAAGACACATTTCGGTGCAGATGTTAACCTTTCTGATACCGTTTGCAATGGTGTTTTTAAAATCCTCATCCGAAAGACCGCTTCCACCGTGAAGCACAAGGGGTTTTTCGGAAATTCTGTAAATATCCGCAAGGCGGTTAATATCCAGCTTAGGTTTGGTTTTGTACTGACCGTGAGCTGTGCCGATTGCAACAGCAAGTGCATCAATATCAGCACGGCGGATAAAATCGTTAACCTGTTCAACATTGGTGTATTGCTGTTCCATACCGTCATCTGTTCCGCCTTCTCCGCCTCCCACATGACCGAGTTCCGCTTCAACGCTGCAGCCTACAGCGTGAGCAACCTTGCTTATTTCTCTCGTGTTTGCAATGTTTTCCTCATAGGGAAGCGCAGAGCCGTCGTACATAACCGAGGTAAAACCTGCTTTAATTGCTCCAAGAATTTTGTTGTAATCGGTGCCGTGGTCAAAATGAAGGCATACCGGAACACTTGCTTTCTTTGCAATGTGATTCATAATAAGTGATGCATATTCAAAAGGAATGTGAGGCAGATGCACCTCTGCAACGCCTAAAATGAGAGGGCTTCTTTCCTCCTCTGCCGCATCAATAATGGCTCTCGCCATCTCTAAATTCAGCATATTAAAAAGACCCACACCGTATTTACGGCTTTCGGCATCCTTCAAAATTTCTTCTAATGTAACTAACATAAGCTTCTCCTACTTATAATTTTTTATTAATTTGTCCATTTCGTCAATGTGCTTTGCCGCTGTGGTTGCGCCCTTTTCTGTAACATTAAGGCTGCCTGCCATGTTTCCGAAAAGCATACATTCCTCAGGAGTTTTTCCCATAGAGTATGCCGCAAGAAATCCAGAACAGAAGCTGTCGCCTGCGCCTGTGGTATCCACAACCTTACCCATATTGTAGCAGGGATAAACTGTTCCTTTTTCCTGACCTTTTCTGCGAAGGAAGGCACCGTCGCCGCCAAGCTTTATAACAACATTTTCCGCGCCCTTTTGCATAAATACATCAGCAATTTCATCAGGGGCTTCTTTACCGGCAATATTTACTGCTTCGTCAATGCTCGGCATGAGATAGTCAATGTAAGGCATTGACATATCAAGAAGCTGACCCCATCTGCCGGTGGCATCCCAGCACACATCGAGAAAAGTGGTTTTGCCCATTTCTTTGCATCTTTTAAGGAATTCCATTGTCTGCACCCCGTCAAAGGTATCCATAATGAAGGAGCCTGTCACAAAAACAAGGTCACATTTTTCAATTTCAGCAAAATCAATATCCTCCACGGAAAAAACACCGTTTGCGCCTCTGCAATGGAAGAAAGAGCGCTGTCCTTCTTTATCAATCATAAGCACCGAAGAGGATGTCTGAGCTTTTTCACTTTTTACAAGACCGCAGGTATCCACACCTTCTTCGGTAAGGCGTTTTTCAAGGTAATCACCCATCATATCCTTTCCAACCATACCGAACATTGCAGAGTTTCCGCCCATTTTTTTCAGGTTAATTGCGGCAGTCATAGCGTTTCCGCCATTGTGTACGGTAATTGAATTTACCGGTTCAAGAATGCCTTTTTCAGGATATTTCCCTACCGGTTCAACAATTACATCAGCAACAAGAATCCCAACACACGCTACCTTCATCACGGCAACAACCTCTTTGTAACAACCTTAGGCCATACCAATTCCTGACGGAAGGCTTCGGCATAATCGCAATTGCTCTGGTAACCGCGGAACTTTGAACAGGTGCGAACAAAATCCGCAAAATCAATATTATCGTGGTCACGCATCCATTTAAGCTGACTTTCGTGGCACTCAAGCATATCAATTTTAAGGTCAATTTCATTTGTTATATCTACATATTCAGTAGGTACAAAATTAAGACCGGAAATTGTATCCATATAGAAAATCGGCACAATTCCTGCCTTGCCGCCATTGTTGTAATGAGGCACACTTGCCACAAAGGAAGCATCAAAAACGAGCTTTGAAACCTCTCTGTGGTCAGGCATATAATCCTCCGGGGGATGTGTTATGATAAAATCAGGCTGAGTTTTAATAATAAGCTCTGCCACCTTGTCACGCTGTGAAAAATCACTTCCGTTGGGCAGAAGGTCGCCAATATCAAGAGTAACAACCTCAATGCCTGCAAGGGAGCCTGCTTTTTTAGCCTCGCCAATTCTCATAACCCTTAAATCCTCGGGTGAGATAATTTCGTGTCCCATATTACCGTTGGCAATGTGGCAAACAGTTACCTTATCTCCTCTTTTTACACATTTTGCCAGAGTTCCGCTGCAACCGATTTCAATATCATCGGGATGACAGCCTATTGCAAGTACATTCATAAAACATCCGCCTTTCATATTTTTTATATTGACATTACTTTACTTATATATTATAATATTTAACATAAAAAGTAAATGCATTATTGTATCTTTATTTTATCTTTTTGTACACAAAGGTGATTGAAATGGAAAACAACTACATAAAACACCGCATCAAAAACATTTTTCCCATCAACAAAATTGTAACCATACACTATTTCGAGTTTGATCCGGATTTCGGCTCAAAAAGTGATGTCCACGATTTCTGGGAGCTGGTGTATGTTGACAAAGGTGTTCTTCTTGCCCAATCGGGCAATGAAACCATTACCCTTTCTCAGGGGGAATGTTTTTTTCACCCTCCCGGAGAATTGCATTCCCACCACGCCAACGGCAAAGTTGCCCCTAACATTTTTATAATATCCTTTGTATGTACAGGCGAAGGCATGAAGGCTCTTGCTTCACGGAAATTCACCGTTCCGGGCAATTTGCGTCAAATTATTTCCGGCATAATTTCCGAAGGCAAAAGCACCTTTGACCTGCCTTTTAACGACCCGGACCTGAGAAAGCTCAGCCTTTTGCCTGATGAAATAACAGGCGGTCAGCAAATGGTAAGAATCTACCTTGAGCAGTTTTTAATTATGATGTACCGTTATCAGCAAGCAGAAACCACAAAAAGCGAATCGGGAACCCGCACCGCCGTACCTGAACATCTGGCGGAAACGGTTGCCGCACATCTTGATTCTATGGTTTATTCCAAAATAAATATCGAGAGTTTCTGCAATGAAATACGCTATTCCAAAAGCTATCTTTCAAAGATTTTCCTGAAAAACTACGGTTGCACTATGATTGATTATGTAACCGACATAAAAATAAAAGAGGCAAAAAAGCTTATCCGCGAAAACCGTTACAATTTCAGCCAGATTTCGGATTTGCTGGGCTATTCCAACCCTTTCTATTTTTCAAGAGTTTTCAAAAAAATAACAGGCATGAGCCCGTCACAATACAAAAAATCGGTTAAGATAGATTAAAAAAACCCTTGAACCAACGCCGCAACCAGGTATGGCAGTTTTGGTTCTGAAGCCATATTTTTAATTTATACCACATCAAAAAATCCCGTAATACGACAGTATTACGCGATTTTTGTATGAAGTTCAAGGCTTTTTTTATTCCAGCGAATCTATAACCCTTGCTACATATTTAAGTACCTTAACAGCATCGCTGATGTTTACTTTACCTTCACCGGTAACATCTGCAACATCCTCAATTCCTTCAGGTGCAGCTATGGTTTTTGCCACTATTTTAAGAATATAAACCGCATCGTTTACATTAACCTTTCCGTTTCCGTCAGCATCACCAAGCAAAATTGCACTTTCGCCGCCTTCCACGGTAACAGAATAGGTTGCAACAACCGTATCACCGTTTAAAACTTTAAGCGAGGTTGTGCCGTTTGCAATTCCTTTAACGGTAAAGCCATCCGCTGCAGCAATTCTGCTGTTACCTGTAACAACAGTAAGATTTTCAGAGGCATTATAGCTGATATTCTTTGCAACGGGAATTGCAAGGAATTCCTCACCTGCCTGTATTGTGGTGCTTTCCTCAAGCTCATTGCCGTAATAGTTCAGCAGCTTTGCAGAGGTGGTTTTTCCCTTGCCCGCAAGAATATTTACAAGGTTAATTGCACCCTCGTCACCAAGCTCATTGTATCCGGGCTGATGGTAGTGAATTCTGGGCTTAATTTCCTTTGTGGTGGTGGGCATTGCATAGCCCCATATTTCCTGAAAGGCTTCAGCCGAGCCGTATTTATTTTCAAAATATGCCTTTACATCTGCATCAAAACGCCATATATCGGTATTGAAAATAAGGTGAATATCAGGGTAATCCTTGCTGTTTGCCATAATGTGCTGAGCAAGTCTGGGACCTGTCATATGAAAATCATCCGCACGGTACTCTTCAACGCTTATAACACCGGCTCTTACCATGTACAAGCCTGCATAACGCATATCTGTTTCAGCTTTGAAGCCTTCGTGCATTGCAGTAAACATCTCAATGTATTTTTCCGCTGATGTATTCAATCCGGGTATACCGTCGCTGCAGCCCTGAAGCCATACATAGCCCTGTTTATCGGCATCCAGTATGTAGTGACCGTCATTTTCAATTTCACTATGCGCCATATTTGCGTAAGCAATAAAATTGGTGTAAAGTCTTTCCCCGGGAATCCACTGGTCCATTCGGCTTCCGCCAAGGGCTGCGTTGATTACCCATACCTTCATATCCCATAAATCCGAAAGCTTCCGTGCAAGAGCGCAGGCAAAACCACCACTTCCAACACCCGAATAACCGGGCATTCTGCCACCGTTTTCTGCACAATATACTGCATTTTCAATTGTAACCTTTGAAGCATCAAGTGTGGCGTCATTTCCGTTTGTCACAAGATATCTGCCTTCATATTCACCAACAGCTTTGGGAGCCTGCATGGAGTGACCCTCCGCACCTGCAGCGTTACTCTGGCCTGCTATCATAACAACAGTAATATCTGCCTTTGAAACTGCCACATTTATCTGTGCGCCGCCAACTTCGATTACTGCAGTACCGAGACCTACCGCTCTGATTCTATTGTCATCTGTAAGCTCAATTACAGCAGTGTCGCCAAGCTCTGCACCCATAGAACTTACCTTCTGCGAAACAATTTCAGCACCGTATACGCTATAACAATCTCCATATTCAAGGTTGATTTTTTCAGGTACAGGCTCGTACTGTGCCACATAGGTAACATTTTTAAGTGCCGGGCCAACCTCCTTGTTCCAGCCTTTGAATATATACCCTGTTTCAACCTCAACCTCAGGTTCAATAATTTCGGTATATTTATCAACCGATATCCAATTTGTTCTGTCTGCCGTGCTACCGTGTTCACCAACATCAAAATTTACGTCGTATTTCGGAACATAATTACCGGTATGTACTATTACATTTTTAAAATAACCGTTTGTGTATGCCTGACCCATGTAAAACTGACCCTGGGTGGGTACTGTGTTGTTGTATGTTTTTGTAAGCACATTTCCGCCGGCTGTGGTAAGAACCGCGGTATCTCCTGCTTTTGTTGTGGTTTTAAAGGTAATGGTAGCAATAAGCTTGCCGTCACCAAAAATATAAATTACATTGTTCACCTTATCGTCAACGAACTTCATGTGCTGCCATTTGCCTACCGCATCTGCGTCAAAATCCACACCTGTTTCAACATAGGTGGAGGCTCCGCCCCAGTTTGCCGCATTGCTGAGAGCTATGGTTGTACCGTCAAACTTCACAAAGCACACTTCGGTGCTGGTTTGAATTGTTCCGGAAAAGAAACCGCTGTAACGCATACCGAAGAAGAACGCCTGATGTCTCTGATTATTAACCATGTCCCTTACATCAAATTCAGCAATAAGTACAGGTGCTGTTTCCTCTGTATAAATGGTGTTTGATACCACACCGTCAACGCCCATACCGTCTACATTTTTACCAAGAAAGCTTACGCTTCCGTCCTCGTTGTAATAAAGAGCATCCATGCCGGTAGTGTTACCTGTTACATACCAGTCACCTTTGCCTGCAACGACCTCCTCATAAACAAGCTCCTCTGCGGCATATTCAAAGGTTTTGAATTCATAGGTTTTGAATACAACCTCTGAAAACGCAGCCTCGTCAAGCTTTGCCACCGCTTTAAGCTCTGTACCGCTTTCTGTAATTAACAGCTCATTTGTATAGAGTTTACCCGAAGTTGCAGGGTCGCTTCCGTCCAGAGTATAATAAATTTCCGCCTGTGCATCTCCCGGCACCTCAAGAGCCGCAATTGCAAAATAATCGTTGCCGCCTATCTGCTTAATTACAGGCTTGCCGTCTGTAATGTTGATTTTTGCAAGCTTTTCGTTATCCACGGTAATTTTAACATTATCTATAGTGTAATGTCCCGGAGCATTGCTCGTCATAAACACAGGTCTGAAGGTGGCCTTTGAATATCTGTCTGCTCTTATGGGGTAATTTTCAACGCTTCCACCCTTGAGGGAATAAAGCGAAAAACAAGGAGTTACTGTACCATCCACATTCTGCTCTTTTGCGGTAATATAGGCAATAAGCTCAGGTTCCTTTGTTTCCGCTGTGTCCTGAACATACACACCTATAATGTCAGATTTCACCGCATCCTTTATAATAACTCTGGTTTCATTGGTGAAATCCACATCCACTTCAACAAAGCTGTAGCCGTTTTCTGTGTTATAGGCTGTACTTTCGTTACGCAGACCAAGTCTGTTCTTGTTGAACATAAGGTACATACCTGTCTGAGAGGATTTTCCGTTAAACCACTCATAAGGGTTTTTGTGACGAAGCACCACGCCAAGAGGCATCCAGTCATCGGTTGTTACATCGGGAGTAGGGTCAAGGTCCTGAATATCAAAAGCAAGTATATTGGTCTTACCCGATATAACATCATTTTTATAGTTAATCATAGACCAGTTGTTTCCGGGAACAAGCTTACCTTCCTCGTTTGGTGCAAACATAGTTGTAGCGCCTGCGGAAATAGACCTTTCCCAATCTTCAAGATAGCCTTCATCCTCAAAATCGTACTCATAGGTTTCAGAAGCTATTGTGTCGTTACAACTGAGAACAACCCCGGAAATCATGCCGGAATATTCATTCAGAAGAATTGCCGGTCTGGATTCAGCTGTGCTGAAGGCATTGTCGTAGCCTGTTACTGTAAGGCTCTGACCGTCAGCGGCACGAAGGGTTGCCGAGCTGTTTGCAGTATCAAGAAGGTATGCACCTACATATTTATATTCACCCTCTGTATCTGTTACATATACCCTGATTGTGTCTGTTGCAAAGCTATCTGTAACACGGATACTGCAGTCAAGCATATCAATTGAAGAATCTGTAACATCAAGCCAGCTTGCTGAGGATGCCGCCCCCGAAGTAGCAGGCTTAATACCAATCTGTACCTTACCCTGATAATTTCTGCGAAGCATTATCGCAAAACGGTTATCCAGATAGCTTCCCAGAGAAGTAGAACGCATATAAACATAAACACCGCCATGAACCATATCGTACATTCCCTGGCCCATCTGATGTTTGAAGGTAAGGGTGTAGTTTTCCGCATTTTCTGCTTTTATATTACTTTTAGTATGAATATAACCCCAGTTGCGTTTATCGGTTTCTACCGATGTGGCACCGGTTTCATCACCTGTAAAAGCAGGGTCAAATGTTTTCTGTATTCCTGCAGTAATCAGCTTTGAAACAATTCCGGTTTTTTCATTTATTGTTTCAACCTCAACGCCTGAGCTTTTACCCCAGTTAGGCTCTGTCCCTGCTGTTAAAGCATCGCTGTCCAGCACATCCCACGCCACGGGTGTAAAAGTTGCCCCTGCCACCTGGGTCAGGAACATACAGATTGAAAGAAAAATAATTAAACTTTTTTTCATGATATTAATCCTCCTGCTATAGCATTATATTTAGTCATTATATAATAACTGAGGCATTTTTTCAACCCTTTTAAAAAACTCCCCAAAATATACCAATATCTTCTGAAAATTTACTACTCTTTTATCAGAGAATCGTAAACATCCTTTTCAAAATTTACCGCGGTAACATTCCAGGCACCGCCGTCATATCGGGAATTTTTCATATAAACCGCCGTAATTTCATTTTCGGGGTCAATCCAGAAATGGCTTCCGAAAGCACCACTCCAGCCAAAAAGACCGTGAGGTAAAAAGCTGTGGGCAATTTCAATTCTCACACCAAGACCCCATCTCCAGCTGCCTCTCATAATACCGTCAGCCACCTGATTTGTCTGCATCTGCTCAATACCTTTTTCCGATACAATCTGTTTACCGTTAAATGTGCCCTTGTTTAAAAGCATCTGAGCAAAGTTGGCGTAATCTTTTACGGTGGAAACAAGACCTGCACCGCCAAGACGATGGCTTCTTGGAAAATCATTGAAATTACAACCCTCCCAAGCAAGTCCCTCAACGGATTTTTCATCCACGCGGTTGTGCATAGGAATCATTCTTTTTTCCTGTTCCGCGGACATTTCAAAAACGGTGTCCGGCATTTCGCAGGGCTCAAAAATGTTTTCCTTTATGAACTCATAAAAATCCTCACCGGTAACTGTTTCTATAACCTTTACCATAACATCAAAGGCACCGAAACCGCTGTAAGCCTGATTTTCACCCGGTTGAAAACTTATTCCCTGTTTAAGCAGAAAATCAACAGTGGAGTTTACATCCTTCTTGTCCTCTTTTGTCATAAGCCCGCCTATAATTGCACCTTCTTCAGCACAAAAAATACCTGATGTATGAGAAAGAAGATGGGCTATGGTTATATCTCTGTTCTGCTTTTCAATTATTTTAAGTTCCCCATCCACGGCATCTACAATATTAAATCCGTCGCACTCAGGCAGATATTTTTTCACGGGGTCGCTGATGTTAAAAAGCCCCTTGTCCTGACAGATAAGTGCCGCAACGGCTGTTATGGGCTTTGTCATGGATGCCAGACGGAAAATCGTATCTTCCTTCACCTCTGCAAAATCTGTGCTGAAACAGTTTTTGTAAACTGTTTTTCCGTTTTGATTCACAATAAGTGCTGCACCACCTACCTTGTGAGTGGCTATATCCTCAGCCATACGGCTTTCAATTTTTTCCGCAAGGAGCTCTTTGTTTATTATTTTCATAAAATCACTACCTTTCTTTTTACTTATTATATACTAACAAAAATCAAAAGTCAATACTTTGTAATTTTGCAATTTTCCGAAAAATATTGACATTTTTATAAATGTGTGATAGAATGTAAACATCAAAACAAAAGGAGTTGTTGAAAAATGCAGATTAAATTTTTAAATGCAAAAAACTTTAAAACCTTTTCACTTGTTGCCGCTATAGTTCTTATAGTGTTCCAGCTTGTGAAATCCATTTCCACTATCGGCACTTTAATCAGTGCAATAGCTATCAACATAGGAAACATTAAATGGATTGGTGCTCACGCCGTTGTTTATGTTTTACAGAATATTGTAGGGTTAATTCCCCCTGTTGTTGCTCTTGCAGGTGCGGTAGCTCTTGGTCTTGCCGTTATTCTTAAAAAGAAAAACAAGCTTGCCTTTATGGGTGCCGGTGCTCTTATGGCAGCTGAGCTTATTACCCTTATTTCCTCCGCTGTTTTCGGACTCATTTCCGTTTTCTTCAGCGGTTCCGCTGCCGGTATAATCGGTGGTATTATCGGTTGGGTGATTGGTCTTATTTCTCCCGTACTTTTTGTTGTTGCTTATGCTCTTTTCCTTGCAATTATCTGCAAGGGCATTGCTCCCGAATCCAAAATAACAGCCCTGCTTGATAAAGTTCCCGAAAAGTTCAGAAGCTATCTTCTTTACATTCCCGGTGCTTTGCTTATTGTTGGCGGTATTGTTGCTGTTATTGCTACAGTTATAACAACTGTAGTTACCGCTATGACCTGGGGCGGTGCAGGTGCAATCAGCGGTGCCATAGGTACTGCATTTGCCGGTGCTTTTGGCGGTATCGGAACTGTAATTCTTTATGCAATCAAAGGCTTTATTCTTGCAATCATCGGTGCATGGGCTAACGATGCTGTAGCAGAGGAAGCTCCCATTGTTGTTGAGGAAGTTCCTGTTGTCGAGGAAGTTCCTGCAGAAGAAACACCTGCAGAATAATTTTAAAATCTACATACAAAAAAGCGTTTTCCGTGAGGAAAACGCATTTTCTTTTTATTTCATAAGCTCATCCAGGCGTCTTGCGGCTTTTGCCAAATCCTTTATACCTTCGAACACATTGTCTGCCGTAAAATCTCTCAGATAATTATCTGCCTCAAGGGTAAGCTCACCCTTGTAATCAATTTCCTTAAGAGCTTTTGCTACCGCTGTAAAATCTATTCCCATAGAAAAAGGAATCTGATGGTTATCGTGCCAGCGGTCATTATCGTGAATATGAAGTGCCTGCAAACGGCTTCCGAGAGCTTTTATCATTCCCACCGCTGTTGTGCCGTCGCGCATCATCTCGGCATGACCAATATCAAGACACGCCACAAAATAAGGGTCATTTACCGCATCAAGATGAGCAACAAAGCTTTCTGCTGTTGAGCAGGCGGCAAAGCTGGCGCGGTCGGTCTCCGGGTTCCAGTTCCACATATTTTCCGTGGCAATTTTTACTCCGCACTCCTTTGCAAAGGGCAACAGTTCAAGATACATTTCTGCATTTTCCGCAGGCGAAAGGTTGTTGTCGGGGTGTATTACACAAATTTTCGCCCCCGCCTCTGCAGAGCACTCAATGGCTTTTTTCTGTAAATCCTTTATTTCTTTACAGCAAACAGGAAAAGGTGCGTGGCTCTGATTACAGAAAATGCCGTTATCCTCACCTGTTTTGCGGAGCTTTCTTGCAAAGGCAAGTGCGCCGCTGCCGTTGAGAGGATGGTCATAAAAAATTGCGCTCTGCTTTGCCCAGTCGTATCCAGCCATTTTAAACATTGAAAAATCCCAGGCATCAAAGCCTGCTTTTGCTACAAGTTCAATGGTTTTTTCTTCCCCGACAAGTTGTGAGCCTACATCGATCTGGGTTGATATTACCATAAATTCCATCTCCTTTTACTTTACAAGCTTATCAATCATATCCTTCATAAGGGGGTCACGGTGAACAAAATACACATAACTCATAGGTTTATCTATGCAATCCTTTTCATAGGTGCCGTCGTATCCCGGCAAACGGGTAGGCATAATCTCCCACTCCATAAACCTTCCGCCATCATTAAGAAGCCAGCCTACGGCAGTTACATCCCATATGCACCGTGTCCAGGGGGTACCGGAAGCATAGCTTTCTGCCTCCTCTATTGTGTTATTTGCCAGGTAATCCGCAATGGGGTTTTTACCTTTGAGCCATAACTCAAGCTCTGTTTTTGATGTTATAAAATGGGTTACAACGCCCATACACGGAAGCTGAACAAAGGGCGATTTACTTTGCATAACAACACGGGCAGCGGCAACATCCTGATGCATATTGAACTCCTTTGTGTGTGCATAGTGGTGTCCGTGTCCGCCAAGCCACACAATAACAATGTTTTCTGCAATAGCAGGATTTATAAGCAATGCCGATGCCACATCGGTAATTGCACCTATTGCCACAACATACAAGGGCTTTTCGGGACTGTATTTCATTGCTCTTTTTGCAAGGTCCCAAGCCGCCGGGGACTCCACGGGGCTCTGTTCGTTTTTAAGGTATTCTCGGGAACCCTTGAAAACTTCCCTTTTTTCTCCCATAATGTCAAGAAGCTTTAAAATTTCATCATAGCTTTTTTCCATACCGTCTTCAGGTCCTGTAGACCTTCTGTTGTGAAAAGGTGCCGCATAAATTGCCACAGTGTTTGCCCTTTCGGTTGATTTTAAAAGATAGCTTATTGCAAACTGGTCGTCAATTTCATTATAAGCATCGGTGTCAATTACCACATCAACTATCCCTTCGGGCACCTGTAAATTTTTAAGCATTTGTTCATTTGTCAAATTTATCACTCCTTTATATGCCCATTTTATAAAGACCGTATAATCCAGATACCACGCCTCATAGGCTTCTCCTTGAGGGGAAGGCTTTTTAGCCCTTGTATATCAAAGTTTAAAATTAGTATAAAAATGCCTCGTTTCATTTTTAACTTATTTTACTACTTCAAATAGCATTTGTCAATACCAATTTCTTAAACTAAGTAAAAATTTACCAACTATTTGTAAAAAAGACCTATTGATTGAATCCGTTTAGTGTGCTAAAATGAAACAAGAGGTGATTTTTATGATTATCAACACAAAAACAAACCATCCCACTCTTCAGTTTGCCGCAGAGGAGCTGAAAAAATATCTTACCGTGCTGGACAACTCTGTCCCGGAAGATTTTGAAATTTCTTTGTCCGTGGATACATCGGAAAATCCCGACACAGACAGCTTTGAAATCAACATAGCTAAAAGCGGCGGTACCCTCACAGGTTCAAACCCCCGTTCTGTGCTTTATGCGGTATATAACTACATTGAAGCTCTTGGCGTACGGTGGTGCCGTCACGGAGCAGACGGTGAATATATTCCATCAGGGGTAAAGGTGGCAGAAACTCCCGTTACAAAAGCTCACACATATTCCAACAAACACAGAGGTATGTGCATTGAAGGTGCTCTTTCCATTGAAAATGTTCTTGACAATGTGGATTGGGCGGCAAAATCCGGGCTTAACGGTTATCTTATTCAAGGCGTTGTTCCTTTTTCGTTTTTTGATGCCTGGTACAGCCACAAATTCAATCCGGTTGCCGAAAAAGTTCCCTTTACCTTTGCGGATTCCGCTGTTTTGGTAGACCGTATCGTAACAGAGCTGAAAAAGCGCGATATGATTTTCCACGATGTAGGTCACGGATGGACAACTCTTCCTTTTGGCTGGACCACCAACGACAAGCCCGACCATATTAATGAGGAAGACTGCAAATATATGGCAATGGTAAACGGCAAACGCAAGGTTTACCTTGACCGTCCCCTTGACACTCATTTGTGCTATTCCAACCCCGAAGCAAGAAAGCTGATGCTTGATTATTGCATTGACTTTGTAAAAAAGCATCCTGAAATTGATGTGCTTCATTTCTGGCTTGCTGACGGTGACAAAAACAACTGTGAATGCGAAAACTGTGTTAAAAAATCTCCAAGTGACTGGCTCGTGGTTGTATTAAACGAGCTTGATGCCCGTTTGAGCGAAATCGGAGTAAATGTTCCGGTTGTTATTCCCCATTATCAGGCAAATCTTTGGGTGCCGCAAACAGAAAAACTCAACAATCCCGGCAGATTTATCCTGCAGTTTTCACCAATTGGCAGATATTACACCGATTCCTACGCACAGCTTGGTGATTTGCCCGAAACAAAACCTTATGAGCTTAACAAATCTGCAATACCCGAAAGAATTGAGGAAAATGTTGCACATTTGAAAAATTGGTTCAAGGTTTTCCCCGAAATCGAGGCTTACACCTTTGAATATTACTTTTGGCTTGGCTACAACGAGCATTATGACGATTTCGGCGGACTTAATCTTGCAAAAATAGTTTACGAGGATATATGCAATCTCGATAAAATCAACCTTAAAGGTATGATAAGCTGTCAGACTCAGCGTGCCTTTATGCCTTTTGGCGTGGGACAGTATGTTTACACAAGAACCCTTGCAGACAACACTATCCCCTTCGAAACCCTTGTGGATAACTATTTCGTTGATGCCTTCGGTGACCTTGCTCCCACATTTAAGGCTTATGCACAAAAACTTTCCGACCTTTGCAAAAACGGGCACTCAAAAGAACGGTCTATAGGTATTAAGGCGGAGGCTGCCGCTATGCTTGAAACCATAAACGCTATGGAGATACCCCAAAGCGAGTGCCATGCAAAATCCGTTTTCTATGTGCAGTTCCATTGTCAGTTCCTTATTAAGTATATGGAGGCAGAAATTGCAACCTTTGAAAAGGGCTATGAGGGTGCACTTGAGGATTGGAAAAATATGTTTGATTGCATCCGTAAAAACGAGCCTTCTGTTCAGTCTGTTTTTGATGTATATCTGTTCATTTACTACCTCAGAGGCAGAAAACACATGGAGCTTAAAGAATTTGAAGAATTATGGTAATGAAAAACCAAAACCGCCGTTTCTTTTTCAAGAAACGGCGGTTTTTTATTAAAGTATGTCGGGTACTATTTCCTCAAACACCTTTCCGTAAGGATAATCGTTGTTGATGTAAATTGTCTGCTGAACCTCCCACCAGGATATGGAAATATCAAGTGCCTCGCACAAATCTCTCAGCTTAAAGTAGTTGTTACCGTTAATGGTATATGCGTTAAGCAGCACATACTCACCGTTGAGATATACCGAAGAGGTTGAAAGCACCGCCTGAGCGGATACCCCCGCATTAAGTACACCTTCACCGCCGACTTCTGTATAAGCCTTGCCTGTTACAAGGTTTATGGCATTTCTTTCTTCGTCCCAGGTTACATCAAAGTATTTATCCATATGTGTTCCAAACAGAGAATAATAGTAAGCAAAATCACGGAGCTTGATGTAGTTGTTGTCGTAAATGTTATAGGCATCAACATCTGCCCATTCTTCTTCAATCTGTATGCGCTGGGATTTTGATACCACGGGAATTACTTCAACTTCCACCTGCGGAGGTAAAACGGGGGTTTCTTCGGACTGTTCAGCCGGGTTTTTTATAACCCCGTTATCGCCCTGAATAACCTGAATATATCCGCAAGCCATGGTGTCATCTTCAAACAGAATATGGTAGTAATACATACCTCTTTCGGTAAATGTGTAGGAGCCGCCCTTGGGCAAGCCCATAAATTCACCGTTTTCGTTAAGGTCGGCATCTGTGTAACCGTCGGGCGCAACATATACCGAGCTGCTTCCGTTTTCGGGGTCGTGAATGGTGTGGAAAACAAGAGTTATGGCATTATCCTCAAGGGTTGAAAGCTTTGCACCGCTTACGCAGGTAAGCTCCTTCTCACTGTGAAAGCCCTCCTGGGGAGGCACATCATACGCTTCTACAACATTTGTAATCTGAAGTCTGTCAACGCCGTTAATTTTTACAGTTTCCGTTTCTGCCGCAAAAACCTGCGTGGGAACAACCAACACGGTCATAACAAACAAAAGTGCCAAAAACAATGAAATTCCTTTTCTCATAAAAGTTCCTCCTTAAATCCGATATATTCAGTATACCATATAAAAGAGCTTTTTGCAAGAAAAATTTTAAAACTACTGTTTTCTGTATCTCACAACGCCTATAAACGCCGAACATATTGTAAAAATTTCATTTCCTATGCCTATATAGGAATGACAGTAAACATCATAGGTCAGCATACAGGCAGAAATCGCAAATGCAAGGTACCGTGTAACAGAGGGTTTGCCGTTCCAGAAGCTTATGATGGAAATTACCGAAGCTGCGGCGGGCAAAATACTGAACCCGTTTTTCCATGTAATAACGGCGGATATTAAACTTATGCAGATAAAGAATATTAACAACCCTTTACTTTTGGTGGGCTTTTTTATCTGACCGTAAAAGGAAATTTCACGGAATATTCCGATAACCGCAACGGCAGTTCCCGAATAAGCCGCAAGAAAAAAATAGTGCAATGCCCAAAGCACATCCGAAACAAGCTTCCATATCAGCAGCTTTTCTTTTTTGTGTTGCTGATATATAACAACATTTGCCCCTACGCCAAGTAATCCGGCAATAATTGAAAGCATATTATCCCTCCTTTTTATTCGGCAATCTCCACAAACCGTACATCCGACACGCCGTTTTTCTGGTATCTGCCGGGTGCAAGGTCAGGACGGAGCGGATTTTTTTCAGTGGCAAAATCCATAATATTCCCGAATACAGGACCTATGGAGGTGTACTGAACAAACTTAAACTTTACCCTTTCTCCCAAATACTTTCCGGGGATTTCCCAACAATAGGTCCCCCATTTCCCGCCAAGGTATTCACCGTTAATATATAGCCTTGTGTACAGTTCCGAACTGTCAAATCTGATTGAACATTTCCGGTCCGGCACTTCCGCCTCTGTTTCAAAGGATATTGCACCACTGTACTGAGGCAATACATTTTCATTCAATCTGCCCGAAGGAACCGTCACGGGCATTTTTCTTAAATTATTTTCTTTATCCACCGCAAAATCACCGCATATAAAACAGGAGGGCAAATAAAACTCGCTATTGGAGGGTTTGCTTAAAGTGATTTTGTGATGTCCTTTTTTTATGTCAAATGCATCTGTTGAAAGGTACAACTCATTTAAGCCTTTTTTCAGGCAGGCACACTTGTTTACGGGGTTAACCACCTCACCGTCAAGTCTTAATTCGCCGTCAATATGATAATTTCTTACCGCAAGGCGTACTCCCTCAATATCCTCCTCTGCATAAAAGCAAAACTTAGATTTTTCTTCATTAAAAACACATCTTAGTATGTTATTCGAATCCAAAGCAATATTAAAATGCACATCATCAAGAGCTTTTATTTCCACTTCATTGGCTATTTTGCTTTCTGTGGTAAAGTGTCCCCTGCCCCGTAATGAGATATTGTGTTTTTCACCGTTATAAACCACCGTCAGCTCTCTGCTCTGATTTTTGTCCCTTGTATCAAGTACCAGAAAGCTTCCGTCGTCATAGGCTCTCAACATAATATCTTCGGCAAGTTCTCCGTTTTCAAGAACATATAAGTTTCTTTTCACCTTTTTTTCAATATCGGCTATTATATTACCTATTGAAAACTCATCCGATTCATTAATTTCCACAAGATATGCACCGTCGTTTACCGCCTCATCCTCATCTATGAGCTGCCACTGATACTGATTTACCACCATTGCCCTTAACATATCGCAAAGCCTGTTGTTGATAAGCTCTTCTTTTTCCGTAAACAGCACCTCTGTGGCAAGCTTTGCAGGGTATCGCACCACCACCTGCGGTGTAAATGATTTTTTTGCATACCTTGCCGCTTCTTTGGCTGAAACCGAAAGGTCTTTGTAGCCATCAAACCAGGGGTTTGTGTAACACATAGGGTTATAATAGATGCCTTTTTCGTAGTTACCCCTTGCATCAAGGGCTGCAACCGCCAGAACATAATGGTCAATTTTAAACATGGACATAAACCATAACATCTGCTCAATTCTTGCAGGAGGTAAATCCGCAGGACCAAGAGCAAACACCTCAGCCATACCTCCGTTGCCTGCTGTTCTTATTGCCGCCTCGGCACAACCCAGAGTAAGCCACTCTGCACCGTATAAAGAGGTTTTTGTGGAAATTTCATCAATGCCGGGCAAGGAAAAACAACGCAGTGCAGATATGGTATTTCCGGTAGTTCTTACGCCCCTGCATATAAGGGATTCATCCATGGTATGCCCGGTAAGGAGAATACCGTGAGAAACGCACCAGTCGTTGACCTTTTTCAGGTAATTGTTTCTGTAAAGCTCTCCCATAAGTGCCATAAAATCCTGTTTGAATTGCGCAGAGGGCACCTCGGCAGCCATTTCCTCAAACAAATCTCTTCCAAAACGGTCTTTGTAGATATTTTCTATGTTTTTTGTATAAGGGTATTTTCCCCCGTTTCTGGTACAAACCCATATATCGGGTTCATCGGTATACATTCCTTTTATAACCGTTCCGAAATATTCCCCGAAATGCCTGTAATACACCTCGTGGGTGTTTTTAATGAAACAATCCACCGCATCGGGGTTAAGAACATCCGCATAGTGGTTGTACCTTTTTACAACGCATTTTCCGTCTTCAACAAATACGCTTGCGGCAAAGTATTCCTCGTTTTCCGACATAACCTTGCCACGGCAGGTTCCCGACGGCCAGTTAAATTCATCATAAAACCATATATCAATTTTTTCCCGTTTGGCAGCTTCAATAATATTTCTGCAAACCTCTATCCATCCATCGCTCATATATGCAATCTCACAACCCGAACGGGGATAAATTACAAACTGCTCTATTCCGGCTTCTGCATACAGATGCATAACCTCATCTATTTCGGCTTTTGCGGGCGCTCCCGTAATGGCTCCCATAGGTATTAATGGATTTTTCATAATTATCTCCTTTACAAAAACAAATTTTAATGGTATAATTATATCACCATTATTACTGTATATAAATACAGAAATCAAACAAAAAGTTTTCTAAAACAAATCCAGGAGAGATAATTATGAATATTTTTGTACGCTATGCTCACGAAACCGATTTCCTGCCCAACAATTTCATAACAAAAGCCTACGACGACAGAATTCTTTTTATTCTGGAAGGTCAGGGTAAAATCATCATTAACGGCGAAGAGTTCCCCATTTCAAAAAATTCTCTTTGCTATTATCCTGCAGGGACACCCTATCAGCCAATTTCGTCAAAGGAAGAGCCACTTAAGTTTATAACAATAAATTTTGATTTTCAAAGGGATTTTGAAAACATAACAACCACTCTCCGTCCTGTTAAAGCAACCGAGTTTATACCCGATAAGGTGTTATATAAATGCCCTGATACCCGTGAAGGTGTGTTTAAATACCCCCTTGTTATTCAGGATGCATCCTACAGAAATATGTTTTGCGAATTTATACGGTATTTCAAATCGGACACCGGGTACGGTAAACGAATTGCAGAAACCATTCTCCAGACCCTTTGCTATAAAATATTAAACAAAGAAACCGAATCACACAACGAGCTTTATCTCAGGCTTAAAGAATATATCGACACCAACTATAAAAACATTCATATAAACAAGGATATATCAGGTGTTTTTTGCTATCACGATTATTATCTGAACAAGGTTTTCAAGAAAAATTCGGGTACCAGCATACATAAATACATTATTGATATGCGCTTGCAGGAGGCGGCTTATCTTATTGCATCAACAGAATTGCCGTTATGTGATATTGCTTTTGCCGTGGGTTTTTCAAATGTGGCGCACTTTTCAACAGTTTTCAAAACAAAATATTCTGTTACTCCCTCCGTTTACAGAAAAGACAGTTTCAGGAAATATCAGATATAGCTTTTTTAAAAGAGCCGCAACAGTTCTGTTATATGCGTAAGCCACAACCCCGCAGGTCATAGACCTGCGGGGTTGTGGTTTATTTATCAGCCGACATAGTTAAAGTTTACTGTGTAATCTGTTGTGTCGTTACCGATTTTAAGGGTAAGTGTAGCTGTCTGCTGAGCACCGTTTTCTGCTTTTACCGCAACACCCTTAACACCGTCAACAGAAGCGGTTATTCCGTTTGCAATGTAAACTTTTGTACCGCTTACAACAACGGGAGCCACTATAACCTTTTCTCCGGAATAGGTTACATCAATTGTGTTGGTTGCATCGTCAAATACTACCTCATCTGCATACTTGCTGAGAAGCTCGGAGAAGGCAATTTCGCCCTCGTATGCTCTGTTGAACTTAACTGTTACTGTGAACCAGCTATAGGTAAGACCGTCTTCACCGCCGTGAACCTTAATCTGGTAGGTCTGCTCTGTACCTGCGGAAAGTCTTGCTACTACATAGCGGTCAAACTTATCTTTAAGAGCATCGTTATCCTTGATTTCACCGTGTGCCAGGTTGTAACCGGACTTAGCAGTGATAAGTCTTCTGGGACGGGCCGCATAATCAAGACCGTTATCTGTTGCTACCGCAAAGCCTGCAGATGTGTAAGCAGTGGAGGTTTCGTAGTAAATGGTCTTAGCTTCGTTATCAATTACAAAGCTGTCGCCATCTGCACGAAGAGGAAGAACCTCTGTAACATTTACATCGCCCTCTTTTGCCAGGTCATCCTGTCTTACAAGGATTGTGTAGGTTTCAACGCTGCCGTCAGCCTTTGTAACTGTTACATCAAGGTAAACTCTTGTACCGTTTGCACAGTCAATGATGTAAACAGGCTGCTTGCCGTAAGCACCGCCGCCGTTCTCGGCATTTACACCTGTTACATAAGATGTGTACTTATCTGCACTGAAGGTTTTGAAGGTTGTTACGCCTGCAGTGCCGTTGTCGTGGTTGTATGTAATTTCAACAGTTTCGCCGTCGTTCGGAACAATTGCAATACCGTAGGTTGCAGACGCAAGGTTAACCTTGTATCTGTCAACAACTACTGTACGAGGACAATATCTTGGGTAAATTAAGTGATGACAGATATTCCCGAATGGCTGCTATGTATGAGAACGAACAAAAAGAGCTTGTTGAAACAATAACGAGTAGTGAAAAGGAATTGGAAAAGGCTGAGCAACAGAATATTGATATGCGACTTCTGTTAAAAACTTTGAGAGAACTAACCGATTTCCGAGAGCTTACCCCAACAATAGTTAATTCTCTGATACAACGGATAGAGGTTCACAACAATGACAAATATGACGGTCATTGTCATGTAAAGGTTGATATTTACTTCACCGCCGTTGGAATGATTGATATTCCTGATGAAAAAGAAATATTGGATATAATAAATAAAATCGAAGAAAATCCGCAGATGTATAAGGTCGGATAACAAGGAAAATGGAGTAGTTCCTTGATTTTGGAACTACTCCATAAAAAAACTTCCTTATCTGGCAGTGGCGAATGGACATCTTCCTTGTTTTGGCTTTCGGCTACATAATAGATGCAAGTTGTAATAATTTTACAGTTATGATTTTACTTCGTAAAAGTCATGATGCAAACTTCGTTTGCAGTTATGATATATTTGCCTCCAACAAATAAACATTGACGAAGTCAATTCATAACTTGCGAGGCAATTTAAACTCATAACTTGCCGCAGGCAAATATAACTGAAAAAAGACATCCAAAGGATGTCTTTTTTCTGGTAGAGCCGAATGGTTTAGATGACCAAAACACTCTTATACTTGCGATATAAATATAATGCACTATATAGTATCATTTTCAAAAATTCTAATTGCACCAAGAGACGTTGATTTGTTCACAATTTTGTCGTCAAGAGTTACTATTTTTTTATTATCTCTAGCATTTAAAATCACCGACATTGCAACCTTAATCTGTGACTTCCCACCAATCACTACTGTTTCGGCATCCAAATTGATTATCTGTTGGATTTCTCCACAAAGTACCGTTCCCATAAAAAAGCTGTATAATTCTTCCGCGTTGCATTGAAAAACATTTTTTAAAATTCTCGTCTTAAAAAGCGATTTATTTATCCCTTCACTTTTACAGTAATCATAGCCTTTTAACAAGAATTCGTTATTTATATCATAAGTCTTTAAGTCAACTGAATCTTTCAAAATAGTATGTTGCGAAAGAGAATCAATCATTTCTCCAGTTAGCATAGTAAAAAAACTACATATTTTACCGGTATCATCTGTACTGATAATTTTAGAATGGGAACCTGGAAGAACATAAACACATTTGCCGTAATCGGCACTTATCAAACCCATAATCTCTGTTTCTTCACCACGCATAATATCTGTATTTTCAAAACTTTGTGCATCCATTTTAACACCTCGTATGAAAACAAACGGAATATCTGCAATTTCTTTTAAGACTATCTCTTTCATGCCATTATGTAATTCATCAACGCCAGCAGGTGTTTTAATATGTTCAAGATTGCACAGTCCAAATTCTGATGTAATCATACCTGATGATAAAATGCGAACCACATCTTTTTCATTTCTATTGTTTTGTTTCAAAAGCTTATGTATAGCTTTTTTTATTTCAGCTTTCAGTAAGTTTTTATTATCTATACCCATTCTTGCTCCAACATTTAAAATAATATCATCAATAATTTTTTTGTTTTCAACAAGATTTATTCTGGTATTGGTTGTTCCGCCATCAATAATAATATATAAGCTCATTTTTCTATCACCTTTGTATAGGTTTTTGCAAGTTCGCAAATCTTTGCAAAATCGTTATCTTCAATCAGTTTTTTGCTGACAATATTCGAACCTATTCCACAACCTGTTATTCCTGCATTTAAATACTCTCTTATATTGTTATTATTTATTCCTCCTACAGCAAGTAATTTGATATGCGAAAGCGGAGCTTTTAACGCTTTAACATAATCAACACCCAAATTGATTATGGGAAACAGTTTTACAAAATCAGCACCATACCTGTGAGCAGCCTGAATTTCTGTAGGAGTTAAAGCCCCGGGAATGGAAACCATTTCAAGTTCACGAGTTTTGTTAATAACAGAATTATATGTATCGGGAGAAATGACAAACCCTCCTCCCGCACTTTTTGTAAGCTCAACCTGTTTTTGTGTAATGACAGTTCCGGCGCCTATATACATTCTATCAGTAAAATAATCTGTAAGCACCTCTATGCTCTTAGCAGTATCTTCATCAGATACGTCACCGTTTGCATCGTATGCTACTTCAAGCAAACGAATTCCTCCTTGGTACATTGCCTCTGCCAAAGGAACAAGCTTATCTTTCTTAACACCTCGAACAATAACTATTATTTTTTCTGCTTTTATTTTTTCAATTATTTTATCGCGCATTTCACACCTCACTAACCTTTAACAGCTTTCTGTACTCCGAAGGCGAAATGCCTTCACTTTGTGCAAATACTTTTGAAAAATATGAAGAGCTACAAAAGCCGCATTGCTGTGCTATGGTTACAATATTATCGTTACTGTTTAAAAGCTTTTCTTTTGCCTTTTTAAGCTTTGCCTCTCTTATAAATTCGAGCACTGTAATCCCAGTTGTTTTTTTAAAAATATGCATCATATAATACAGACTGATGCCAACTTTTTCTGCAATATCTGTTACAGTAAGTTCATTTCCCAAATTCTCTTCAACGATATTTTTAATATTTTCAACAACAGGCACAGTTCTGTCGCTTTTTATTGAAACATAACGAATCAAGGTAATCACTTTAATAACAATTTCTACAGAATCAGAATCTTTTTTTTCAAAACTTTTTACTAATCTGTCCAGTCTTTCCGCATCAATCCTATGCATATTTTCACAATTAACCGGATAAAAGTCAAATAGCTTTTCAATAATTCTATCCGGATAATTTCTTATCAAAAAATCCGCTAAATTTTTATCCGAAAATTTTTCAATTTCATTATAGGGATTGTCTTTTTCATTATCATATTTCCCAAGCTTTGATATAATGCATTTCAGCTTACTTTTAGAATCAATTATCCTTCCGTTGATAATATCATTCTCTGTAACCTTTGCATATAAAACTTCTCTGGCACAAGAATACGCATCCTTCAGGGTTTCTAAAAATCCGCCACGTTCTCTGTCGTATGTAACATAAATGTATCCGTCCTCACCAATTGCCACATCAGGGTAAGACACACTATTTCTTTCATCTAAAAGTAGTTTATATTTCCAGGTATTACCCTCATCCTCCGAAAGATAGGCTGTAAGCTGACTTCTTGAACTTGAAGTATCATGATTGATGAGTAGTATCCTTCCCGAATTTAACCTTTTTATGAAAAATCGTGAACAAGGACCACCCAACCCGCTATCTACTCCCTCAGTCCAGGTTTTGCCTCTGTCATAAGAATATGCCACACCTATTCCGTAGAACGTTCTGACATACATAGCGATTCTTCCATCCTTAAGTTCAAGAAACATATGCTCGTCAAAGGAACGTTTCTTTACATCTGCGCCGCCCAGTTTCACAAAATTTTTTCCAGTGTCCACACTCTTATAAGCAAATGCTCTCCGATCATTGTCTTCTTTTTCGGAAGTAAATCCACCCGTAGCTACACCACAATTCCAAACCGCCACCGGAAAAAGCCACTCCCCCGTGGAAAGAACAGTAGGCTTATTCATCATAACATCCTTGCCTATTTTTATCACATTACTCCATTTTAATTCCTTTGCATCCGGTTCATCACAAATAACTGCATAAACTGCAAAATCAGGTGCGCACGACCAAATAAACCATAACCTTTTCATCGGATCTATCCATAAGCATGGGTCGTAACATCTGTGATTTTCCAAATATACAACTGCAATTGGCTCGCCAAAATCAACACCATTATCTGACTTCAACAATACGACATAGTTTCCTACCTCTTCTCTAATTCCGCCCGAATAAAATGTGGAAAAAATTCTTCCTTTTGAAGTTACCTCTATTCCGGGTATACCTTGCCAGATTCTTTTTGAAGAATAATATTTTTTTAATTCATTTTTATTTGTTATTAGCATCATATCACCTCATTACAAGTTTATCATATAAACAAATGAATTTATATAACAAATTTGCTTTTTATAACCATAATATAACAGACGTGGTTTTTGATTTAAATAATGGCCTAATTACCATATTCCGCCAAATTAAATTATAGTATAAAGTTTCATTATTCCAATTCCATTCTTATAATTATGCTCTAAGATATTTTCTTCATCATTTAAACCCATCTAGTGTTTATTGTTATGTGGACTTTACATATAAAAGGAGACAAATTCTTATTATAAAATAGTTATAATAAGAATTTGTCTCCTTTGGCTCCCCCTGCTGGGCTTGATACCTATGACATCATGATTAACAGTCATGCTTCCTCTTGCGCTTTAGCTCAGTCGGTTTCGTGCAACTGTTTCTTATGTACTCGTCAGTTTAAGTCCGTAGTGGTATATAAAACAAAGAAGATGCCCTTTGGGACATCTTCTTTGTTTTGGCTTTCACGTACGAAATAGATGCAAATATAATTAAAATAAAGCTATTTTAAAGGACAGTAGAAATTATATCATGTGTTATTTCCTTTTGCGAACAATGATAAAAGGCTGAAAATATTGCGTCCAACTTATATCAAATATAGAAAATCTTGGCTAATATCAAGATTCTCTTGACATTAGTCAACATTTATGATATAATTATCATTATTATAAACAAGGAGGTACACAATGTCTGTTGATTATTCGAAATTATGGAAAGTTCTGATTGATAAAAAGATGAATAAGTCTCAGCTGAAAGAGGCTGCACATATAAGCACCAATGCGGTGGCAAAACTAGGTAAAAACGAAAGTGTTTCATTAGATACCTTAGAAAAGATTTGCGTTGCGTTGGAATGTAATATTGAAGATATTATTGATTTTATCCCTAATGAAAAGGAGACACATAAATGAATAATTCTGTTGTGTTCAGCAACATTGTTCAAAGTTGTTCGGATTACTGCCGATATAGTAATGATAAATCGTGTATTTTATCAGGAGATTCTTTAGAGGTATTAAAAGAAATCCCCGACAACTCAGTTGCTTTGATTTTAACTGACCCTCCATATCATTCAACAAAAAAGAAAAACATATATGGAGATACATTTTTTAGAGAAGACCAAGAGTATTTGGAATGGATAAAAGCATATTCTGTAGAGTGGAAACGCATTTTGAAACCCAATGGTTCAATCTTTTGTTTTTGCTCTTCTGCTATGGCGTCGAAATTAGAGGCAGTTTTTTCTTCTGAATTCAATATTCTTTCTCAAATCGTATGGACTAAGCCTAATGCTCCTGGATTTGATGGTTGGAAACAAAAAATGAAGAAAGAAGCACTGCGACAGTGGTATGCTCATACTGAACGCATAATTTTTATGGAGCCAGCCATACATGGAAACCTAAATAGGTCTTATTTTGGCGACTACTTAAAAAAGGCTCGTAAGGAATTGGATATGTCTACGTATGTATTAACCGAATTAGTGGGTGCGTATGGAAAGGTTAATCATGGCGGAGCTGTTTCTAACTGGGAAGCAGGGCGAAATGTTCCAAGTCGCGAACAATACGAAAAAATCTGTGAGGCATTTTATAACAATGGACGAATTGAGAAAATGCCAGATTACGAGGACATCATTAGGCCTTTTAATGTTAATAAGAATATGGAGTTCACGGATGTATGGACATTTGAAAACATTCGTCCCTATAAAGGAAAGCATCCTGCTGAGAAACCTGTTGAACTGTTAGAACATGCTATTATTTCTACAACTTATGAAGATGATATTGTTTTAGATTGTTTTGCTGGTTCGGGTTCTACTGCTGTTGCGGCACTAAAGAATAATCGTCGTAGTATTTCTGTGGAAATTGATGAACAATGGGTCTCTCAAATTGAATGTTTGCTTAAAGGTCTCGAGGGATTGAGTGTTGATGAGTATCCAGATAATTACAAATCTTCGCTATTAGATATTGGACAAGGGCAAATGAAATTAGAGTTTTAAAATAAGCGGTGTAGGAAATCCTACACCGCTTATTCTTATTCATCAATATTTACACCAAAATCTTCGTTCCTGACAATTACTTTTTTCATCCATTGAAGTGTAGGCATAATGCCTGAGTCTTTGACAACCACATTACAATGGTGATGTCCCCAACCAAGATTATAAGGACGATGGTTAAACTCCCCGTATCTTAACTCTTTTATATGGAACAAGTTTATTTCTGTTACGGTCAAGTCTGGCACTTCACGCCCTTCTGCTTGAGCCAGACGGCTATAAAATCCATAGCCAGACAATTTTTCAAGACACAGCGGACAAATAGTCTGATTTTGGTCATTTAGGATTCTCGACTCACGCATTTGCTCATAGTTCAATAATCCTTTTTCCGTCGCTTCTTGTAAAATAAATGCTTTACGCTGTTCTGCGTCTTCTTGAGACATTCCAAAACTGACTGCCGCCTCAACAGAATTAAAGCAAAGCCAATATTCAGCTTCTAATTGTATGCGGCAATTTTTGACTGTTTCGGCATTGGCATATTCGTAAAGTCGTATGCCTGCGCCTTTCATTGAGGTGGCAGTAAATCCACGATTTATTTTTCCACCATCAGCAATAGCTGTTGTTGCTGGAACACGAGCTATATACTGTCCCCCAAGCGGTGCTTGTCTGCTAGTGGCAGGAGACCAGCCCATGTTTTCTGGATTGTGAGCATTCCATTGTGGTCTTGTTTCGTAAAACACAAGAGCATTTTCTCCGAGCCTCAACCCGTTTTCAGCAAGGGTTGCTTCTGGTTCATTTAAAGAAAAATACTCGGTTGGTTTTATGAGAACAATATAGCCCGCTTCATAATACCCTTCAGCAATCTGTTGCTTAATTTCTTCATTCCAGAAATGATAAGGGATTAAAACTGTGCTTGTTCGTCCAACACGATTTTGATAAATCTCATCGTCATCAGCACCTCGAGTCTGACCAGATTTATATATCTTCCTATCTAATAATTGTGGCAATTTTGGTATTCTGTTCCTAGGCATAACACAACTTCCTTTCTAAGAATATAACTTTATAAATTGTATCACAAAAATATAGATTTTTCAATAGCCCCAATTTTTATTACGATTTAGGGGATCAGTTTTGTGTTAATTTGATGCAACATTAAACTAGCAAAAAATTAAACTACAACATCTATTTACTATTATAATGTTTCAATATTTATATTGTTCTGTAAATGATATAGAAGTCTTCGAATTTTACACTGTCTCTGGTTCAAGACTGGTTGAAACTGTGGGTGTATCTACTATCTTTTATTCAAATTGGATTTTCTCAAAAAAGTCTGAAAACCGCATAAAAATGCGGTCAAAACAGATTGCATCTACTTTGACCGCGAATTTTAATCGAGATGACAGGACTTGAACCTGCG